>JASHOS010000081.1 GCA_030040995.1 Terriglobia bacterium
CAACCCGATTGGGAACGTGTTCGCCCAGAGCCAGAGGAACGGGCGAGATCGCCTCTGCAAGAGTCTTGTGAGCGGAAACGTCATCCGGATGAGTAGGTTCTTCGATCCAGTACGGGGACATGGGGCGCAGGGAGCGGCACATTTCCAAAGCTTGGGGAAGCGTCCATTGCTGATTGGCGTCCAGCATGATACGCACCTCCGGGCCAAGCGCATCTCTCAACAGGAATGCCCGCCTCATGTCGCGGTTACCTTCCGTTGATCCCACCTTGAGCTTGAAGGCGCGAAAAGATGAGCCGGTTGGGAAGTTTTATATCACCCTCCCGGGCAGGTGTCAATTAGAATTTGGGTTGAGAAATTTAAATTTTAAATTGTAAAATACGGTAGAATGCGCTGTGACGCAATGGTGTCCAAATTAGCCAAACCGAGAGCGGCTTTGCCGCCTGCTGTGCGGAAAGCCTGCGGCTTTCCGGGCAAAGACGCAAATTGCATATTCGTGCCGGGCGCGCAGGCTGAGCCTACGCGCCCGGCACGAACCAGGTTAGGGAGTATGGCTCGGTTCCGGAAGGGCACAGCCCTTCCGCACAGCAGGCGGCGAAGCCGCTCGTCGCCTCGAAAGATCTGAAAGCTAATTGGACGAGCCTGTCTGTGGCGTGCTTCTGAGGTCAGACAATGATTCGAGCCCGAGATTCGAAATCCGCTCCCGTGGGCGTGTTGACCAGACTCTTAAGAATTCTGGAAGCGATCCACACTGGGCCTGCAGGGTTGTCTTTGAAAGACATCGCGCAATTGACAGGGATCAACAAGAGCACTGCTTATCGCATCCTCGCCCACTTGGAAAGTGAAGGATATCTTTTCCGGGGAGATAGTGGCGCCTACTTCATTGGACCCAAGCTGGTACGGCTCGCTGCCGCGACCAACCGTCACGCCGCTCT
Organism: Terriglobia bacterium; assembly: GCA_030040995.1. Taxonomy (GTDB): domain Bacteria; phylum Acidobacteriota; class Terriglobia; order UBA7540; family UBA7540; genus JASHON01. The sequence goes on from JASHOS010000081.1 coordinate 933, forward strand.
TCGGGAGATCAGCCGTCCGATTCTTCAGCAACTTTGGAAAGCTACAGGAGAAACCGTTAATCTTGCTGTTCCCGACGGAAGCGAAGTCCTCTATCTCGATGTGGTGGAGAGTCCTCATTCGTTTCGCCTGGCGTCGCGTCCCGGCATGCGCCGGTCGATGTACTGCACAGCGTTAGGCAAGGCAGTGATGGCGTATTTGCCCGCCGGCGAGCGCGAGAAGTTACTCTCCGCGCTCGTGCTTGAGCCTCACATTAAGGATAAAAATGTCCCTCCGGCGAAGCTCCGTAAGGAGCTTGCGAGAGTATGCCAGCAGGGCTACGCGGTAGACGACCAAGAGAGCACTTTGGGCGCGCGGTGCGTGGGTGCGCCAATCTTTGAAGTTCCTGGCAAACTGGTTGCCGTGATCAGTATTTCCGGCCCAACCACGCGGATCGGCAAGGATCAAATACCCGCTCTTGGCGCGAAAGTGGCAGAAGCCGCCCAAAGGATTTCCGCCCAGGTTACGCTTTCATCTTCCGATCGGAGATGATGGTTCGGCCTGAGGTGCAGCCACGCGTTGTTGGACCTCCTGCCTCCGCAGCGCACTCAGCTTTGAACAGCCGCAATGTTTTTTAGCAAGCTTTTTGGCGACCCCCTCACCCGGCGCTATGCGCCGCCCTCTCCCCCAAAGGGGGCGAAGGCAGGACATCCCTCTGGTTTTGGTTGCGGCCGCAAGGCCGCGCTGCGCTACCCGGGGCTTCAGGCCACGTCGAGGTCAGCAGTAGGAAGGAACTTGGGCGGCTGCCGAAAATGGGTGGCTTGCTCGAAAGCGTAGGCCAGCCTGACGAGAACTGGCTCGCTCCAGGCTCTTCCGAAGAACGATATTCCGACCGGCAACCCAAAAACAAATCCCATTGGCACGGTGATGTGCGGATACCCTGCTACTGCTGCCGGACCTGAGCTTCCCCCCGTGTCGTGGTCTCCGTTGACAAGGTCCGTGGTCCAGGATGGCCCTCCGGTGGGAGCAACCAAGGCGTCCAACCGGTGTTCATCCATGACTGCGTCAATACCCTTGGCTCTTGTCATGCGGTGGTTGTGTTGCAGCGCGGAAATGTATTCGTGGCTGGTAAGCGGACCCATTCGTTCCGCCTTGACGAACAGGTCCTGGCCGAAGTAAGGCATTTCTTCTTTCCAGTGCCGTTCATTGAAAGTAATAATTTCTTTGAGCGAATGCACGGGAGCTTGAGGACCGAGCGCCGCAAGGTACTCGTTGACGCCAGCCTTAAATTCGTAGAGCATCACGAGTTCTTCGTTGTCATCCAACTTGCCAAGAGTTGGAATATCTGCAGGATCGATGGCCTCCGCCCCCTCGTGTTTCATTATGTCGATCGCGTCCTCCATCAGCTTATTCACTTTGCCGTTCGAGTGGAACATTCCGCGCGCCACGCCAATCCGTGCGCCGCGCAGCCCTCTGGGATCGAGAAACCTGGTGTAGTCCGCAGGCGACTTGCCGCGGCTTGCGGCGCTGAGCGGATCCTCCGGATCAGGCCCGGCCAGGGCGCCCAGCAAAATAGCGGCATCCGTCACCGTTCGCGCCATCGGGCCAGCCGTATCTTGGCTGCGCGAAATGGGGATAATCACCGATCGGCTGATTAGCCCCACCGTGGGCTTGATCCCTACGATCCCATTCGCTGATGAGGGACAGACAATCGAGCCATCCGTCTCCGTTCCTATCGCCAGCGCGCAAAGGCTTGCCGATGCGCCCGCGCCTGACCCTGAGCTCGATCCGCATGGATTGCGGTCGAGTGCATAAGGATTGTGGGTGAGGCCGCCTTGTCCGCTCCAGCCGCTGGTGGAATTGTTGGACCGGAAGTTCGCCCACTCGCTCAGGTTGGTTTTTCCCAAGATGATGGCCCCGGCTTGCCGGAGCTTCTTGGCGACGAACGAATCCTGACGGGGAATTGAACCGGCAAGCGCCAGCGATCCGGCAGTCGTGGTCATGCGATCATGGGTGCCTATGTTCGCTTTAATCAGGATAGGAATGCCGTGCAACGGGCCGCGCGCGCCCTTCTCCTTGCGCTCGTGGTCTAGCTCCGCAGCGAGTTTGAGGGCGTCAGGATTCAGCTCGAGCACCGAATTTACCGCCGGGCCGTTCTTGTCCGCCTCTTCGATCCGGCGCAAGTATTTCCCGGTGATCGAGCGCGCCGTGTATTTTCCGGACCTCATCCCTTCCTGAAGCTCAGAAACCGTAGCTTCTTCCAGCTCAAACGGCCGCATGCGGGATTCAGAGGCCAACGGAGTTGCCCCCTTTGCCCTGAAGGGCCTGGCTGCTGACATTGTGGCCGCCATGCTGCCTATTGCCATTGATTCCAAAAACTGCCTTCGGCCTTTCCTCAATGCTTGCTCCTTCTCCTTATCGAAAGGGCTAAAAAACGAGCCCTGCATTGCAATACCGTAAAATCTTGTTTTTTTAGCAAGGTTGCTAACTACCCCCTCACCCGACTCGCGCCGGCTGGTGAAGACGCCGGACGCGAGCCACCCTCTCCCGAGGGAGAGGGCAAGGGTTTCTCGCTGGTCTGGTTGCGGCCGTAAGGCCGCCCTGCGCTACAAGAACACGCTCCAAACCGTAGTGAGTCCGAGTTTGACGTAACCCGGCACGTAGCGGCTCTTGCATTACTGATGACGCACTTCCGTGATAGAATGAACCCAGCATGGCACGAAGGCTTTCCGGCTGGCTCTTGATCGTCGCTTTTGGCCTCACCAGTCTGCCTCCAGTGTGGCTGCCCACGGCAAAGGGGAGCAAGGGCGGGTGCTGTTCGTCCACTTGCTGCTGCAAAGACGGCCACTGCAGGATGAGCACGATGGGTGGGCACGGCACCGCCATGCCGGCGAATTGCGGCATGGCGAAGCCTTCGCGCGCGGCCCAACCCGCGGTCTCCTGTGCTTGTTCGGTATCGTCGGCGCCTTCCATGATCTTGCCGGTGAACCACGCTTATCTCTATTTCGACCCTTCTCACCCCGGCGACGCGTGGCCGCTTCCGGCCGCGTCGTGGTCGCGCCGTTCTATAAGCTCTGCATCGTTGGCGGGATTTCCTCAACGCGCCAAGCACCCTCCGAAAATCCTTTCCTGATCATCTGGTTCCAGAAATTTCTTGCTCCTCCCAGCTCTCTCCTGTAGGAGAGGGGCAGCCGCGAAGCGCTGGTTGAGGGGTCATTTTCCTCATGCTTCGGAGTGTCGCGAAGCGACATTCCCATAGCCAGCATTCAAATCTTACGCGCGGCGGCAGTGTGTCGCAGTGCGAAAAGTAGAGGAGAAGTGTATGCGAAGAAGGAGTCATTTTATCAGGCGGCTTTATAGCTTGACAGGGGTTGTTCTCGGCTTGGGTGCCGTCGCATTTGCCACGATCTTTGGCTCGGTTCGCGGCGTCGTGCGTGATCCTCAGCATCGCGCCATTCAAGGCGTGCACGTTACGCTGAAGGCTCAACACTCGGACTGGACACAGTCCCAAGAATCTGACAAGAGTGGAGAATTTGACTTCAGCAGGGTTCCCATCGGGAATTACACAGTCACCGTCTCGATTCGGGGCTTCCAGCAAATGCAACAAGATGTGATTGTTCAGTCCGACACGAGTCCGGAGTTGCATTTCAATATGGTTCTCGCCAGCGTGAAGCATACCGTCATCGTCTCAACAACGCCAATAGAGGCGAGGACGCAAAGTGTCACGCCGACGACGATGCTGGACCGGCAACAGATCGAGGAAACCCCGGGAGCGGACCTCACCGACGGCATGGAAATGATCACCGACTACGTGCCGGCTACCTATGTGACTCACGATATGCTGCATATGCGCGGAGGCCACCAGTTCGAATGGCTGATTGACGGCGTGGTGGTCCCCAACACGAACATCGCCACCAATTTGGGGCCTCAGATTGACCCGGACGACGTCGATGAGCTTGAAGTTTTCAGAGGCAGCTACGACGCCGATTATGGAGATCGTACCTATGGCATGTTCAACATCGTGCCGCAAACAGGTTTTGAGTACAACAAGAATTGCGATCTCAAACTGAGCTTTGGGAATTTCTATTCAACGGACAACCATATTGGTTGCGGAGGACATACACAGCGATTTGCTTACTATTTCAGCTTGAACGGAAATCGAAGCAATTACGGACTTCAAACGCCCATTCCACAGGTTGTGCACGATGCGGAGAACGGCTATGGAGGACTCGCTTCCTTCATTTTCGACCCCAATTCCAAGAACCAATATCGGCTGGTCACTTCCTTGCGGCAGGACTATTACCAGATTCCCATCGACCCTAATCCCGACTCAAGCGGAAATAAGATCTTGGAAGCATCGGGAGAATCTCCCAGTTACGGCCTGCGTGATGGCGAGACTGAGCCTGACGGTTACGCCGTCTTCACATGGGCTCACACTTTCAACCCCAATATGCTGCTGACCGTTTCTCCCTTTTACCATTACAACGCCGCTGACTATACGGGCGGCCCGAACGATTATCCGGTCATCTCGACCGTACGCCAGATTGCCAACTATGGAGGGTTGCAGTCGGACCTTGACGCAAAATTCTGGAGAAACGACCTTCAAGTCGGAGTGTACGGGTTCGCTCAGCACCAGTACATGTACTTTGATAACCAATTCACCGATGGCAGCGAGAACTTCCCTGCCTCTTCCATTGGAGTAACGGGAGAGCTCGCCGACGAATTCATCAACGACAAGTTCGAACCGACTTCGTGGCTGACCTTAATTGCCGGGGTTCGCCAGTCGGAATTTAACGCCACAATCTCGGAAACCGCGACAGACCCTCGCTTTGGCGCTGCTGTGAGAGTGCCGCGGTTGAATTGGGTCTTTCAGGGTTTCTACGGTCACTACTACCAGGCGCCGCCGCTCGTGACGGCCACCGGCGCGCTCCTCGGCTTGGCAACCAGCCAGGATTTTACCTTCGCTCCTCTGCACGGTGAGCGGGATGAGGAATACCAGTTTGGTGTTTCGATTCCCTTTCACGGCTGGAGATTTGAAGGCGATAATTATAGGACCACGGCAACAAATTGGCTTGATCACAACAATATTGGAGAATCGAATCTCTTTTGGCCGATCACCTGGGACGCAGCTAGGATCAACGGTTGGACAGTCACGCTATTGTCCCCCCACCTCCGGGATGGCGGCCAGTTTCATCTTGCCTATGCGAACCAAATCGCGGAAGCAACCTCGCCCATCACCGGAGGATTGATCTGTCCTACGCCGGTGACGACGGCGTGCCCTCTCGATATACCGCCGGGATTTGCGCCGGTAGACCACGATCAGAGAAACACACTGAACTTTGGCTACATGACGAATTTCCTCTGGGAGACCT
>JASHOS010000082.1 GCA_030040995.1 Terriglobia bacterium
CGGATGGTGGAAATCGTCCTGGAATTGCGCCCCGGCACGGATGATCAACCGGGCGGCTCTGGTGGCGAAGACGTGGTCGCAGAGGTGACCCGATGGATTGACTTGCGGGCTGCTTCCGCCGCCCCGGTGCGCACAGCGGCGCGAGCGATTTCGCCCCAACATCGCGTCCTGGCCACACACTTCTACGGGCCGGAAACTGTGCGCCGGGTTGAGACGGACACACCTGACAAGGACTACCGTGACGGTCTCGCCTGGGTCGAGGAAGCGTCGCAGCAGAAGTACGGGGCCGGATTCCTCAAGCTAAGCGAGCCGCAGCAGCTTGAGATTTTCGAGAGCATCAGCGATCAGATCCCACACCGAACCGGGGAAAATGCAGGAACACGCTTGTTTAAGCTTCTAAAACTGGAGACTATCCAGGCTTATTACACGTCCCGGCGTGGCTTGCGAGAGCTGGACTATAAGGGAAACTCCTTCTACGCGGCCTCGCCCGGCTGCCCTGACAGTGGAAAGCCATAACCGGTGAATCGCTCCAATCGGAAACGCGAATCAAACGTAAACGTCGGTCACCGCTTCTGCGTTGGAGATGCCGGGGGATAGCAGCGGCGTCCAAATTAGCCGAACCGAGAGCGGGCGGCCGAGCCGCAGGTCGCTTCCAAGGATCTGAAAGCTAATTTGTACAAGCCGGGGGTGACACCACCTCTGTCTGGCGCTTCATCTAAATATCGGGATGGAGGTACAAGATGCCTAACACCGTCATTGGACTCTTCAGAAATACAAACGTGGTGAACCATGTCGTCGGCGAGATTGAGAGTCTTGGCTTTGCCCGAAACGAGGTACGCCGGGCGGAGGAGCCGGACACGTTCGAAATTACGGGCGTGATGAGTTTTCCGCGGCTCGATTTCGAAACCGGCCTGGGGCAGAGACTCAAGGCAATTGGAGCGTCTGAAGCTGAAGCGCAGGTTTACCTGGATGGTCTGCGAAAAGGAGGGACGGTGGTTTTCGCAACGGATCCGGACGAAAAGAAGGTGCGGGCGGCTGCCGCCATCATGAACCGGAACTCCGCGGTAGAAACTGACGAGGGCCGCGGTCCAGAGCCGTATCTGCCAAGCATGTCAGGCGAGGGCCGGACTTCCCGTGAAACTCCGGACATCGCTGGGCGCGTGGCGCAGAGCCCACAACCCGGCACCAGCTATTTTTCATGGTAATGCAGTCTCAGTTGAGCTTGCGGCGGGCGAAATAAAACTGGGTCGCGCCGAGAAGGGCGAACATCAGGACGGCTAAGCCCCGGCTTTGCGCCAGGCTCCCGAGCAGGCGCGGACCCACAAACAGGAAGTGCTGGGGAAGAAAGTGATAGCGGAAGTTCGGGTCGCCAAAGAGATAGATGATAATGCCGAGCAGACCGAATATACCGCCGCCGGCGATAAGCCCGCTGGCGTAGAGAGGTCCGGGGCTGAATTCGCCCTCTCCGGCGGATTTATCCTTAACGCCCCGTTCGGCGAGCCACCGGATGGCGCCGCCGGCGAAGATCGCCAGCGTTGTGTCGATGGGAAGATACGCGCCCACGGCGAAGGGCAGTGATCGCACGCCGAGCAGTTCCACCACCACCACCAGGAATACGCCCACTAGCACGATGCGCCAGGGAAGCAGGCGCTGAAGGATGCCGTTGATCACCGTCGCCATCAGGCGCGCTTGCGGCGCCGCCGCCTTTTCGCTGCCGATGCCGTGAATCCACTGAATATCGATTTCGTGCGCCGACGGGTCGTAGAGATAATTACCGTCCGGAACGACGCGCGAGCCGAGAGCGTTAAGCAGCACGTAGCTCTTTCCCTGATAGGCCATGCGCTGCTTCTCGACGGCCACGCCGGCGGGAAGGTGATGAACGTTGATGGAGATTCGCGCCGGCTTAAATTGCTCCAGACCCACGTTCATCAGAATAAGCGTCCCGCCGACCGCAAACACCGAAGCCATAACGCCAATCATGAGGGCGAGTTGCTGGTTCGAGGGCGTTGCGCCAATCAGGTATCCCGTCTTGAGATCTTGCGAGGTGCCTCCCGCGTTTGATGAGGCTACGCACACCACTCCGCCAATGGTCAGCGCCAGAACCGCGAAGGCGCTCGCCGTCCAGCCCACAACCAGGAATATCGCGCATGTGGCCATGAGAGTTGCGATCGCCATGCCGCTGATGGGATTTGAGGAGTTGCCAATCAGGCCGCAGATGCGCGACGAAACGGTAACAAACAGGAAGCCAAAAAGGACGACGAATACGGCGGCGAGGAGATTGGCCAGCAATCCCGTCCTGGCGCCGGGCACGGGCCGAAACGTCAACAGCATCCACATCATGACGATGACGGCGAGCGATCCGAGAACAACAACTTTCATCGAAAGGTCGCGCTCCGTGCGGCCTCGGACCGCCGGCGCGGCGTGGCTGGCGCGAAGGTCCTTCCAGCCCGCCGAGAGCGCGTTCGCAATGGTAGGTATCGTCCTGGCCAGCGTAATTGTGCCGGCCGCCGCAACCGCTCCCGCACCCATTGGCCGGACATATGAAACATAAAGATTATCTGCCGTCATTCTGCCAATCGGAATCAGGCTAGGGAAGAGCGGGCCAGGCGTTAGCGAGCCAAAGAACTTGATCGCCGGCATCAGCACGAGCCAGGAAAAAACGCCGCCAGCCAAAAGAATTCCGGCAATGCGCGGGCCGATGATATAGCCCACGCCCAGGTATTCCGGGGTGATATTGGCGCGAACGGAAGCTCCGGGAAGCCATTTCGGCTGATATTCAGGCGTGTCAAGCCAGAAGCCCATGGTCTCCATGAGCAGCGCGTAGAGGCCGCCCAGGCCGAAACCCCAGAAGACGCGCCCGGCGAAGGAACCTCCGCGGTCGCCCGCTACCAGCACGTCCGCGCATGCCGTGCCCTCAGGATAGAGAAGATTGCCGTGCTCTTTGACGATTAGCTGGCGCCGCAGCGGAATCATAAACAGCACGCCCAGCCATCCGCCTATCAGCGCGAGGAAAAAGACGCTCCAGTATTCGAGCGGCAAACCGAGGAAGATGAGCGCGGGAAGGGTAAAAATCACGCCGCCGGCGATCGATTCACCGGCCGAGCCTGTCGTCTGGACGATGTTGTTTTCGAGGATGCTCGCCTTGCCAAAAGCACGAAGGATGCTGATCGAGAGGACGGCGATTGGTATGGAGGCGGAAACGGTCAGGCCGGCGCGCAGACCTACGTAGACCGTGATCGCGCCAAAAAAGAGGCCGGCGAATATTCCCAGAATAATGGCCCGGGGGGTGAACTCCGGCAGACCCTCGCCAGGAGCAACATAGGGACGAAATTCGCCCGGCGGCGCAATCGAGCTCCACGGACCTTGTGCCACTCAGCGCCTCCCCTGCCTCGCCCGCAGGCCAAGGTGGGGTAGTACGACGATGAATATTCGCAGGCGGTCCATTCGCCGATTCTCCTGCCCTTCGAGAGTAATGTCAACGGATGAGCCCGTCCAGGTAAGTGGGTCCGCTCGGAATCGTAGCGGCGAGTTTACGCCGCCAGATGACGGCATGAAGCCGTCTCTACATCAAACTGACCCACTATGGCCTTCCGCCCGGAGTTTGACCCGGCCCCGGGCATGCTCCCTCTTGAAGTCCGGGAGTATTCGCCGGGGCAAGTGCGATCCTTTGTTTTCAATTACTTGTTGGGTTCAGGGTTTGCTTGGCAGGTTATATCTTACTCATTTCAAATCGGATACCCGTTAGGCGGCCCCGGACACGCTCTCTGTTGCAATCCGGCTGCGTTCGCCACTGGCAGGTGTGACCCTCTGTTTTCAACCACTTGTTGGGATCCCCCGGGTTTTCGGGAAGGTTATATCTTGCTCATTCCGAAGCACATATCCGTTAATGGAGGCAAGGCTCAGGGTCATTCTCGGGTTTGCTCGTCGTTGGAAATTTTTAATGTGGCGTGTTTTCAATTACTTGTCGGGTTTGCTCGTCAAAAAAAACAATCCATTAGGGTTGTCAATTGTCTCCGCTTGGACGAGGTAATCCTTCCGTTTTGAGCGCGTAGCCAGTCCCGCTTGGCGGGACCGGCATCTGGCCAAATGCCGACCTGAAGGTCGGCGCTATAAAGCCTTCCGCCGGCGACACTCATACCATAGGCCAATTAGCTTAGCAGGTTCAATTGAGACGGTTGGGGCGAATGGGACGAGCGAGACAATTTTTTTCAGAGTGAGGCGTGACGCAGACATAAAAGGCATATCTGCGTTGCAAGCAGGAGCCGCTCCGTCGCTGAAGCTCTGGAGCGTAAGCGACCTTCGGTGGGCGCAGGCCCGGCCCGCGCCGGCTGGAGAAAGCGCCGGTCGCGATCCACCCTCTCCCTCGGGAGAGGGAAAGCTGCGATCCTTACTGTTTGCTCGCCGTGGGCTTTTCACCCTCGCGCAATGTCGTGGACAAGCAAGGTAGAGCAGACCTGCTTTTTTGCAGGTCTGTGGCTTTTACAGGCTGCGGAAAAACTCCCCTGAGAGCCCCAAATGGCGCTCGTCAAGATTTGTAAGTTATTGATTCTCCGTTCGAGCGACCGCCATTTTCGGCCGATTTTGACTCCGAAAAGCCTCTTTTCCGCAACCTGTTTTAGCCCTGGAACTCGAGAAAAGCCGCAGACTCTCTGAAATGCGAGAGTCTGCGCTACCCTACCCGGCTACTTTCTGAGCCGCGAAGCGGCGCTCTATCATAGTCCCGCTCTGCGGGACCAGCCGACCTGGGTCAAAGGCATACCACCTTTTGTACGACTGAAGCCCCAAAAGGGCGTACCATCGCCGATGCTCCTATGACCCTCTTGTGGGATTGAAGGGGCTTTGGGTCGCCCCTACAGGGCTCTTTTTCGCCAGACAAACTCGGTTCCCTGGGCGCTGCCCAGGGCTATGATAGTGCGGCCCTTCGGGCCTCCAAATCTGCGAGTTCCCAAAGCCGCGCGGCGCCCGAGCGAGCCGTTTATCCCGACACCTGACACCTGGCACCTGAAACCTATTCGTACCGCAGAGCCATCATCAGATCGACCTTCGCCGCCCGGCGGGCTGGAATGTAGCAGGCGAGCAGCGCCACGCTGATCAGGACGAGCGATACAGCAACAAAGGTGAACGGGTCGGTGGGCTTGACGCCGTAAAGCAGGCTCGACAGGAAACGCGCGAGACCCAACGCGCCCGCAATCCCTATACACACACCAATCATGGTTAAGCTCATTCCGCCAGTTACAACCAGGCTTAACACGTCACGCTTCTGTGCCCCCAGAGCCATGCGGATGCCGATTTCGTGGGTTCGGCGTTCCGTCTGATATGCAAGCAAGCCATACAAGCCAATGCCGGAAAGCACGAGCGCCAGGAATCCAAACGCAGCCGAGAGCCTTGCGATGAGCCGTTCCTGATAGAGCGTTTTGTCTATTTGCTCGGTCTGCGTGGCGATGTTGGCCAGGAGAAGATTCTTGTTTACTTTCTCCGTAGCGCTACGAACGAGCGAGATGAGCGCCTTTGGGTTTCGAGCCGTCCTTAGCTCGAAGGCCGGTCCAAATGGACTCGTTCTGAGCGGGCGATATACGGTTGGTTCGATCGGCTCTCGCAGCGCGCTATACTTTGCGTCTGCCACGACGCCGACGATCTGCCAGTCAGGGGTCTTTGCACTCTCCCCGAAACTGCGGCCCAACGGGTTGTCATTCCCAAAATAGCGATGAGCCAGCATCTGATTGACGACGACAGGTTCCGGCTTGGCTTTGGGGTCAAAATCCACCGGTGCAAATGTACGTCCGGCGAGTACCGATATGCGCATTGTATGAAAGAAATGCGGACCAACTGGAAGCTCGTCTACCGAAGCGCTCCGTTCGCCCTGCGCACCCGGCAGAAAGACCACGGTCGTCACGTCGGAGCCGCTGAGGAGCGAAGTCATCGAATAGCTTACGGAGGTCACACCTGGCAGGGAAGTAAACCGGTCCTGCAGGTTGCGAGAGAGCACCTGAAGCTGCGGGCCCTTCACTCCACTCAGAGTGGTGTCCACGTCAAAAATCAGGAGGTTGCGCTTGTCAAAGCCCACATTCATGGTTTCAAGGTTGACGAGTGTCCGAACCAACAGTCCCGCTCCGGCCAGCACCAGAACCGAAAGCGCGACCTGAGCAACAACCAGACCGCTGCCAAAGTGAGCCCGCCGCTTCCCAACACCGATTGAGCCTGGAGCGTCTCCGCCTCCCTCCTTGAGCCCGGATACCAGGTCCACGCGGGAGCCGAGGACAACAGGCGCAAAACCGAACAAAACAGCCGCGAGCGCCGATATAGCCAGCGTGAAACCGAGGACCTGAAAATCCGGCCGTGTGTCAATCTCGAGACCAGTGTAGACGTTGGTGGAAAGAAATGACGCCAGCGAACTTGCTCCCCAGTAAGCGAACAAAATTCCCAGCCCGCCGCCCGCGGCGGCAACGAGCGCGCTTTCAGTGAAGAGCTGGCGGATGATTCTCCCACGGCCGGCGCCCATCGCGAGTCGCACCGCGATCTCCCTCTGGCGAGTGGTGGCGCGAGCGAGCATCAAACCGGCAAGATTCGCGCAGACAATCAGCAGGATGATGCCGACGGCGGCCATGAGTACGGAAAGCGGTTCCGAAAATTGTTGTCTTAGCGTCGCAAGTCCGCGATTCAGGCTCGGCATTTCGACGTGGGGTGCGTCGCCCGGTTTCAAGATCGCGCCAGGACCGCTTGTCGCCGCTCGCGCGAAGATCAGACTGACTGCTGCCTGTGCCCTGGGAAGCTCCGCGTTCGGCTTCAGACGCCCGCCGACGTCTAACCAGATTCCTGCTGCATCGCTCTTTTTGGGGAAGTAAGGGAATACGCTGGGCTGGCACGAGAGGGGCATCCAAAAGTCCACGGGAATGCCCATCTCGAGCCCCATAAATCCCTTGGCCGAAACGCCTGCGATCGTGAAGGGCGAGCCATTCACCTGGACCGTTTTGCCAACAACCGAAGGATCACCGCCGAAGCGGCTTTGCCAATACCCATAACCAAGCACAAGCGCCGGCGCAGCGCCTGTGACGTCATCAATGGGTTCGAGCAGACTGCCTACCGCCGGTCGTTGCCCCAGTACAGGAAAGAAACTGCCTGAGACAAACTGTCCGCGGCCTGAGCTGACCGTCCCTTGGAAGGTCGTGTCGAATGGTTCGCTGCCGGTGAAAGCGAAAAATCCTGAGAAGCCGGCCCGTACCCGCCGAAGCTGTTCGAACACAGGATAGGAAAACGAGCACCCGCCGGGAATAGCAAGTGCGGCGGCTCTCCCCATTCCCGGGCAGCCAGGCCAAGAGTAGCTCCTGTTGGTGTTAGGCCACAGGTGCGCGCCCCACTTGAGGAGGACGAGTTGTCCAGGACCGTGCACCGGAAGCGTGCGCAGGATCACAGCATCTGTAAGAGTGAAAATCGCTGTGTTGGCGCCAATGCCGAGCGCGAGGGTGACGACTGCGACTGTTGTGAAGCCGGGGTTGCGGCGCAATTGCCGCAGGCCATAGCAGACGTCCTGCCAGAGGTCAGCTAGAAGATTTTTCCTCGATCCTCCGCCCCACACTACCGAGCGCGGCTTCATTTCACGTTCGACGCGCCGCAAACCCTGAGCCAGCAGATTCTGCCTCGTGTCAGTGGTAGCCACGGCGAGGGGTTTTTCTCGCCGTGGGCTTTTCACTTCGCTGAGTTCCTCAAGCGCCATCCTGCGTGCATCGCCTTCGGAAGCGCCGCCCGCCAACGACTCCTGGTAGTGCTCTTCCAGGTGCTGCGAAAGCTCGTCCACAATCTCCGCCTCGCGGCCCGGATCGAGTTTCAGGTTTGTGAGCCGCTTCGTGATCTCTTCCTTCCACTCCGGCCGTTCAGACATGTTGTACTCCTCCCCTCACCCGCCTGCGGGCAGGAGCCGCTCCGTCGCTGAAGCTCTGGAGCGTAAGCGACCTTCGGTGGGCGCAGGCCCGGCCCGCGCCGGCTGGAGAAAGCGCCGGTCGCGATCCACCCTCTCCCTCGGGAGAGGGAAAACTGCGATCCTTACTGTTTTCTCGCCGTGGGCTCTTGCTCTCGCGCAATGTCGTGGACAAGCCAGGTAGCGCAGACCTGCTTTTTTGCAGGTCTGGGGCTTTTAGCCCTGGAACTCGAGCAAAGCCGCAGACTCTCTGAGGTGCGAGAGTCTGCGCTACCTGGCTACCCGCGATCGGTGATTTCCGATCGCCAGCGAGAAATGACGACGTTCGCCTTTCAATCGGCAATCACCAAAGGCCCATGGCGAGAAAGAGCACTCGCCGTGGCTACCACTACCACTTGTCACTATCTTGTTCACGCATGTTCCACCCCCGCGATGCGATTCACCGCGGCCGCAAAAGCTTGCCAGCCGCGCCGCTGGGCGGCGAGGATCTTGCGGCCCTCCGGCGTCAACCGGTAATAGCGGCGGCGGCGCTGGCCGGCTTTCTCCACCCAGCGGCCATCGATCCAGCCACGTTTCTCCAGCCGGTAGAGCAGCGGATAGAGCGAGGCCACATTGAAACGCACGGCGCCCTCCGAGCGCCGCTCGATCAGCTTGCTGATTTCGTAGCCGTGGCGCGGCCGACTCTCCACCAAAGAGAGAATCAACAGCTCCGCGCTGCCTTTCTTGAGTTCGCGTTCGAGAATGTGGGAGTTAATATATTCCATAGCGATATATTGTGCTGACACGCATATGGAAAGTCAAGCGCATTCTGTCCTGCCATTTAACCCCCCAGTTTCGGGCACGTAGCACCGCCGTCCCGGCGACAAATGCCGGCAAGATGCCGGCGCTACGGTGATTGTCCAGCCCGAAACCGAGGGATTACTTTGCCATTCTGAAACAATGCCGCCGAGTGATACCCTGTAAGACATGCTTAGCCGAACGACAAGCAAAATTTCGTTCCTTCTCTTGTTCGCGGCGTTTGCGGCTGCGAATCCACTTGCGCGCGCGCAGAGCGCGGACGCGCGAGCCCGCAAAATCGTAAGCCAGATGACTCTGGACGAGAAGATCGAGGAATTGCACGGCATCCGCGACGCCACTCACTACCGCTATGTACCCGGAATCCCGCGCCTCGGGATTCCGCCGCTCCGGGTGGCGAACGGGCCAGCCGGGGTAGGCCCTGCCGGTGACCGGCCGCAGCTTCCGGCCACGGCGCTGCCAGCTCCGATTTCGCTGGCCGCAACCTGGGACGTTGAGGCGGCTCGCGCTTACGGCGCGATCATCGGCAAGGAAGCTCGGGCCCTGGGCTACGGTTTGCTCGAAGGGCCGGACGTCAACGTGATGCGTGTCCCGCAAAACGGGCGGACGTTTGAAGCGTTCGGGGAAGACCCTTACCTCGACGGCCAGATCGCGGTTCGGGTGGTTGAGGGCATCCAGAGCCAGCGGGTGATCTCGAACGTTAAACACTACGACGCCAACAATCAGGAGTCGCAGCGCTTCACCATCAACGAGATCATTGGCCAGCGCGCGCTGCATGAAATTTATCTGCCGGCGTTCGCGGCCGCCGTCCGTCAGGGGCACGCCGCCTCGGTGATGTGCGCCTACCCGCGGGTGAATGGCACATACAATTGCGAAAACCGCCTTCTCCTCACCCGAATCCTCAAAGAGGGATGGGACTTCAACGGCTTTATCACGTCGGATTTCGGCGCTACTCACAGCACCGTCCCCTCCGCGCTCGCCGGGCTTGATCTGGAGATGCCGACGGGACAGTACTTCAGTGATGCTCTCGAAACCGCTGTCCAATCCGGCAAAGTTCCGATGGCTGTCATCGACGACAAGCTCATCCGGCGCTTCCGGACGATGATGGAGCTTGGCGTTTTCGACCATCCTCCCCAGCGGCAGCCGATTCCTGCCCGGGAAGACGGCGCGGTGGCGCAGCGGCTGGCAGAAGAGGGCATGGTACTGCTAAAAAATTCCGGAAGCTTGCTGCCGTTGAGCGCGGATCGCCTCCACTCAATCGCGGTAATCGGGCCGTACGCCGGCCAGGCGATGACGGGCGGAGGAGGAAGCTCCCGTGTGATTCCGTTTTACACCGTCGATCCTGTCAGGGGCATTGAAGAGCGCGCCGGCTCGCGGGTGAAGGTCAAATATGCCGATGGCCGCGACATCACCCAAGCCGTATCGCTCGCCCGATCCTCGGACGTGGCCATCGTCATGGTGGGCGACCACGAAACTGAAGGACGAGACCATGGGCTCACATTATCGGGAAACCAGGATCGGTTGGTCGAGGCCGTGGCGACCGCGAACCATCGCACGGTGGTCGTCCTCAAGAGCGGCTCGGTGATCCTGATGCCGTGGGTGGATCAAGTCCCGGCAATTCTCGAGGCGTGGTATCCCGGCGAGGAAGACGGCCATGCCGTGGCGGCGGTGCTCTTCGGCGATGTGAGTCCTTCGGGAAAGCTGCCCATTACTCTCCCAAGGAGTCTCGCGGACCTCCCGGCCAGCACACCGGAACAGTATCCGGGAATGAACGGCGTGGCGAAGTATACCGAAGGGGTCTTCGTCGGCTACCGGCACTATGACGCTAAGGGCATCAAACCCCTATTTTCTTTCGGGTACGGGCTCTCCTATACCACGTTCGCCTATAAGCACCTGCATATTTCTCCAAACCATATCGCCGCTAAGAGCGCCGGTGCAACCGTTGCGGTGGATTTCGATGTCACCAACAGCGGCGGGCGCGCTGGCGCCGAAGTCGCTGAGCTTTATCTCGGCTTCCCGCGAAGCCGTGCTGTCCCCGAGCCGCCCAAGCAACTTAAGGGGTTCGAAAAACTGCGGCTCGAGCCCGGTCAGTCCCGCCACGTACGGATCGTGTTGAACTCGCGCTCATTCTCCTATTGGGATACGCGTATACAGGGCTGGGCAGTGATGCCGGGAGTCTACCGCATTCTGGCCGGATCTTCTTCGCGAGATATCCGGCTCGGAGGCCAGGTCACCGTGGCCTCAGACCGGTAATGTAATCCCTGAGAACATGTGAATAAATTGCACATCTCACCACAAAGACACCAAGACACGGAGAAAGGAGTCTTGTTTTCAACCTCCATGCCTTGTCGCCTTTGCGGCCCAAATGATCAATTCACACGTTCTGAGTGGCGGCCGCGTAGCGTCATGCTTTAGCCCGGCACGCGCCGACCTTTAGGTCGGCGCGACACAGCGGGCGAGCCCTAAACTGAGGCATTTCATGACAACAGAGAAATCGCTTGGCACGCGTCGGGCATTGTGCTAGGCTAAGCCCATCGCGCATGAGGGCTTGGCGCTGCCGTTGGCCTGAGTGGAAGGCTGTGCCTTGAACAGGGCGCACCGTTTGACGCTAGGAGGGAAGCCAAACCACACGGGCTGAGCAACTTTCCGAGGTGGTCCATTGCGAAAATCCGTACCGGTTATAATTGTTTGTCTGGCGGTCGCGGTGGTAGTTCTGGCGATTGAAGTCGTAAGGTTCCGCGGCGCCAACGATCCTCCCCGGTTCACCACGACGTTTCAGGCCGTGCTGCTGGATAACGGGCAAGTCTATTACGGCAAGCTCTCCCGCCTCGGAACGAGCTTCCCGGAAATGACGGATGTTTATTACGTTGTTCGCACCCAGGACGCACAGACGAAGCAGCAGAAGAACGTGCTCGTGAAGCGAGGTAAGGAACCGCACGCGCCGACGGAGACTTTCTTCGAAGCCCGGCACATCATTATGATTGAGCCTGTCGGTCCTGCTTCCGAAGTGGCCCGCGACATCGCTCAAGTGGAGTCGCAGAATAGGTGAGCCAGGTCGTTCATGTTATACTCTTTGTTCGGTCGCAGGTGGTCACCCAAGCTATCATTCATAAAAAATAAGCTACTTATAACAGATACGGGCGTTTCAAGAACCGGCGCTGATGCTGGCTAGCGAAAGCCGGTATGTCCGCACCGGATGCGCAGCCACTCCCCGGCCCGCGCACAAAGGTCTTCTTTTCTCGCGGTCAGATCGCAATGAATGTTTGGCAGGAAATCCTCGGCTATTTGAAAGACAAGGTTAACACTCAGAGCTACCAAACATGGCTGCGGCCCACCCGCCTTAGCCACACCACTGACGAAACCATCGCAGTGCTTGTTCCCAACCGGGAATTTGAAGGCTGGATTCAGGAAAATTACGGGCCACTGATCAAGAGCGCGCTTGCTGACCTGAATTTAGGTTACCGGCAGGTGACGTACGTTTTTGATGAAGGCAACGACAAGAAGCTAGGGGGATCTCTGCAAGCCAAGGCGGTGCAAGGAAAGCTGGATTTTGATTCTTCGGCCCATCAGCTCGATCCGCGCTACACGTTCGATACGTTTGTCGTAGGTTCTTGCAATCAATTTGCCCATGCTGCGGCCCGCGCCGTCGCCCAAGCACCATCAAAGATGTATAATCCACTCTTCCTTTACGGCGGAGTCGGCCTTGGCAAGACGCATCTAATGCAAGCGGTGGGCCATACCCTTAAAAGCCAGTGGAAAGAGATGCGGCTCGCCTTTGTGACTTCGGAGTGTTTTACCAATGAAGTGATCAACTCGCTGCGCTATGACCGCATGATTTCATTCCGGGAAAAGTACCGTAATGTCGACGCACTGCTGATCGATGACATCGAGTTTATCGCCGGCAAGGAAAGGACGCAGGAAGAATTTTTCCACACATTTAACGCGTTGTATCAGACGCAGAAACAGGTAGTTCTGACCAGCGACTGTCCTCCCAAGGAAATACCTTCTATCGAGGAGCGTCTCCGGTCGCGCTTTGTGTGGGGACTCACTGCGGATTTGCAGCCTCCGGATCTTGAAACGAAGATAGCTATTCTCGCCAAGAAGGCTGACGCCCTGCGAGTTAACCTTCCGCAAGAAGTCGCGGAGTTTATCGCCTCAAAAATTAAGTCGAGCATCCGTCATCTTGAGGGGGCGTTAACACGGCTCATCGCATATGCGTCGCTCATTGAAGAACCGATATCTCTCAGTGTGGCTCAACAGGTCCTGAAAAATGTTGTAGATATGGATGAGCGGAAGTTATCCATCGAGAACATCCAGAGGGTCGTATGCCGTGAGTTTAGCCTGAGTCTGTCACACATTAAATCTAAGAATAACAGTCGTAAGGTCGCTTACCCTAGGCAAATTGCCATGTATTTGGCCAAGCAATTAACCCCCACCTCGTTGCCGCAAATTGGAAGGGAATTTGGTGGGAAGCACCACACTACAGTCCTTCACTCCATCAATAAGATTGAAGAAATGCGCAAAGTAGATCGTGATTTAAACAGACTTATCAACAAGCTTAGCGATAGCTTGAGTTGAACTTATCCTGTATTTCTGAAAAACCTGCCATGGAAAATTTGTGGACGCTCAACCCGTACCTACTTTTGCACAGCAACTCAGATAGACTCACAGGGCGAACGTGGAGCTTTGAAGGGCTAACCCCGTGTGAGACATAAGGATTGTCAAGTTTTCCAGAAATCCACAGCCTCTCCGGCTATTACTCTTTATCTTAGGTCCTGATAAATATGGAATTCAGAATTCCAAAGTCAAGGCTTCTTAAGGAGCTCGAACTCACCCAAGGCGTTACGGAAAAGAAAACGACTATCCCGGTGCTGGCGAATATTCTTATCGAGGCGAGCGAGCAAGGTCTTCTCCTGAGCGCGACTGATCTTGAACTAGGGTTGCAGTGTCACTGTCTTGCATCGGTTGAGAGTGGTGGAGCGTCAACGGTGCCTGGGAAGAGGCTCCTGGAGGTTATTCGTTCTCTGCCGGAGGCTGAGGTCAAGTTCCGTTCGCTAGAGAACCACTTCGTCGAGATTAAATGTGAGCGGTCATCTTTCAAGCTTGCAGGGATGGCTAAAGATAACTTTCCGGCGCTCCCAGAGGTTCCTCGCCCCTTAGCGGTGATCCCCGGGGGTTTTCTCGAAACAATGATTCAGCGAACCGGATTTGCAATTGCCAGCGAGGAGTCGAGGTATACGCTCAACGGCGCGCTTCTGCTGTTGAAGCCAGATCGCGTCATGATGGTCGCAACCGATGGACACAGGCTAGCGCATGTGGAACGCGAGACCGAGATTCAGGGGCTCAGCAATGAGCTGAGAGTTTTGATTCCTAAGAAAGCGATGGTGGAAGTTTTCCGGCTAGCGACTCATGCGGAGGATAAAGCCGCTATTGAATTTTCAAAAGACGAAACACACCTTTTTTTCTCGGTAGGCCGCCGGGAGCTTATTTCCAGGATACTTACAGGGCAGTATCCGAATTATGAGGCGGTTCTTCCACGCGATAACAACCGTATCGTTGGATTAAACAAGGGGGAGCTGACAGGCGCCATCCGGCGGGTGGCATTGTTAGCTGACGAGCGGTCGCGCGCAGTGCGGCTTCAGTTCGATAAAGGGCGCGTGGAGATATTCTCTTCCAGCGGAGAGTTGGGAGAAGCGCACGAGGCGTTAGACGCGCAATACGACGGCGACGCCATGCAAATCGGTTTCAACTATCAATACCTCTTAGACTTCCTGGAAGTTGCGGGAGGGAGCGAGGTGATCAAGATGGAGTTGAAAGACGAGCAGAGCGCTGGCCAATTGCGCCCCGCGGAGGACGATGCTTGCCTTTACCGCTACGTAGTCATGCCCATGCGTGTGTGATGGCAGACACCCCTTTTCTCGCCGCCAATCCAGTCCCATATTCCCAATTCTGAGTAATGCCCGCCCCGTTCGAACCGTTACCACGGCTGCCTTTGATTTAGGCTGTATCGTTGAAAACAGACACTCCGATCCGCCACCAACCCAGGTAACAGTCCAGGCATAAACTCCGACCATGCCAGATTTATCCCAAACTCCCCTAGATAGGTGCAAATCGCATAAACTCCACGCGGAGGGAATGAATACTTGAAGTGTTATCCCATTGGACGTACACTTGTAATGATTGAACTGTACATGGAGGGCGTCATGTCTGGAAATTCTGCTTTGGCAAGCACGGAAAAACGGCGCGCGCGCAGCTCGCGTCTCGGTTTTCGTGTGGACGTGCAGACAAAAAAGCTTGTGGAGCGAGCCGCGGCATTGGAGCGCCGCAGCCTGACCGATTTTTGTCTCGCCGCCTTGACGGAAGCGACACAGGCCACGATTTCCCGGCATGAGACGCTTCTGCTTTCCGAACGGGACCGCCACGTGTTCTTCGACGCGCTGGTTCATCCCCCGAAGCCAAATGCTCGCTTGCGGCGCGCATTCCGCTCTGCAAAAGAACGGATCGTCTCTTAGGTCATGGCGGAAGAACAGCGATTCCGTCTGGAATCGTTCGGAAAGCATCACGACCGGGCAGAGTTCACCTGCGGCGTTGAAAGTTTCGACTCCTACCTGAAAACGCAGGCGTCACAGGACATGCGACGCAAGGCCAACGCGGTTTTTGTCCTGACTCTCTTGCACAGCCCGAACAGGATTGCCGGGTACTTCACGCTTTGCGCTTACGGTCTTGTACCGGGCACGATTCCCGATGAGGCGCGCAAGCATATCCCCCGTTATCCGGTAGTCAGCGCCACTCTGATCGGACGGCTTGCGGTCAGCACGGCTTTTCAAGGCCAACGGCTTGGTTCGCTGTTGCTCGCTGAAGCCTTGCGCAAGACTTACGAGAGTGCGTCGATAGTTGGCTCGTCAATGGTTGTGGTCGACGCAATCGACGAACGCGCGGTGCGGTTTTACCAGGCACACGGATTCATCAAACTTCCCGAGTCGATGCGGCTCGTTCTGCCCATCCGGAGCATCGCAGAGATTGTCTCCGATACAAAATAATCAGCCAAACAGAACTGGACTGAAACCCTGACAGAGAACATACAAAATTCAGCCAATTTGCTATCCCTTAGGCAGATGTGCTGGCCGGAAGTGGCGCAGCGCCGCAAGACCTTACGAGCCCATGATTTCCGGGCATAGGCGGGCGATGCGGCGGGCCGCGTGAGCAAGCAACGGGCGATCCCAGTCATCGCGGCGCGGAGCGCGAGGATGAGGATCATCGCATTCCAGGCGGCCGGTAAGTTTCAAGAAAATTGCTGCTGAATGCTTATATGCCGGAACCGGTTCGCGGAATCCAACCCACCCTAAATACTGGATGGCGTCGCGAAGCTCAAGGTATTCTGCCCGGCCTTCCTCCCATGTCTGGTCACGGGCACGGAAGAGCTCAGGGGCAAACGTGGAAAGTCCCAGAAGGTAGTCGCTGCCAAACTCGATCATATCCGCCGCCCAATCGTTGCCAGAATAAATCGTAAAATCCGGTCGTACCCGGTCGCGCAAATCGAGCCGGGCGAGCTCGGTAGCCCGGTCAAGCGAGGAATGCTTTAATCCGCAGCACTGGGGAAGATCCATTAGCGAGATCAGAACTCGATCCGAAAACATCCGTCCGTGCGGGTTGAAAACGGCGCCGAGCTCAAAGGCCACGAACCTTTCCGTTGCCTCGCTGATTTCGTGAAATAAAGTGATCAGAGCCTCATCATCGAGAGAGGCCGTATAAGATGAAGGAAAGATCACGGGTGTTCCGCCAGCGTTCCGAATGGATGTGCATTCCCGCGTGTAGGCGATAGCTGCGTTCTTCTCATCATTATCTGGCGCCGCGCCGGCAAAGAAGCTTTTAGTATTCTCTGCAGTCCAGCGTAGAACGAGCTGTTTTTCTTCCCTCGTCAGCAAGTCCCCATATCCGGTATCCATATTGACCGCCGCACCGAGCCCTGCGTGCAGTGTGCGGCGGAGGTGATCGCCGAAACCTGCTTCATCCATGCGGCCGTCAGCTTTGTAAGGAAGCAGCATGGCGCTGATGCCGTGGACCCTCCGGCACGGACGGCGCCTCCGCCCGATCTCTTCCAATCGCATGTTTTCGCCTCGCAATGAAGGACTTTAGCCGGTGAACAGACGGACGCTTTCTTGCTGAGTACGCGGCAGCTCAATCAAAAAGCGGGCGCCCTCGCCAGGTGTTGAGCTGACCTGAATGTAGCCGCAATGAGCCTTGATGATTTGATAACTGATGGCAAGGCCCAGGCCGGTGCCGTCTTTGAACCGAGGGTGAAAAGGCTCGAAAACCCTTTCCAGTTGCGCGGGCGTCAGCCCCACGCCGGTATCCGAAAAAATTACGGCAACGGTCCGCGCATGTTGGTCGTCGATCTCGGCCGTCAGGCATCCTCCCCCGGGCATAGCTTTCAGAGAATTGTTGCAAATATTCCAGAAGACCTGGCGGATTCTATCCGTATCCACGCTTGCCACAACGGGACGACCGGGGAAAATTCGCTTCACTTCGAGAGAGGGATTGAAAAGCGGGTGGTGCTCGAGCAATAGCAGAGTTTCGTCCAGCAGCCCAACCAGGTCGACGGGCCGGAACTCGAATCGCTGCTCGCGGGAGTAGACGAGGAAATCCGAGACAAGCTTATCCAGGCGCGCGGATTCACGGCTTACGATATCGATCAGCTTGGCTTGATCGTCGCTCATGCTGGCGATATTTTCCAGCAGTTTCACGGAACCGCAGATGGAGCTCAAAGGATTACGGATCTCGTGCGCAATGCCCGCGGCCATGCGGCCGAGGAGCGCCATACGGTCCTTGATCTGGTCCTGAGCTTCGCGCATTTTCTGTTCGGTCAAGTCCTGGAACGTGTAAATGTAGCCCACGATTCCGCGTTCCGGGACGTGCAGAGGAGAAGCAGAAATGCCCAAAATCCGTCGTTCACCCCCTGGCGTGGAGTAGGCGGTCTCCCGCCGGGTGAGAGCGGAGATTGAGGTCCCGGACTCACCGTCTGCTTTCAAGCCGGCTTCAAAGATTCTCTCAATCTGCCTTCCTTGAAGCTCCTCGGCAGTGAGGCCAAGCATGGAGGCGCCGGCGGGGTTCACGACGAGAATAGTTCCATCCAGGCCGGTGGTGATCAAACCGCCGCGCATGCTTTGAATGATGTTCTCGTTGAGCGCCTGAAGGCTGGCGACTTCACCCGTCCGGTCATTGAGTTCTCTCCCCGTCTTTCTCAGGCTCTCGGCCAAATAGCTGGTGAGATACGTAACCGCAAAAAATCCGAAAAGGCTGGCGAGAACCTTGAATTCAAACGTTCCCATGGTCACCGGAAC
Source organism: Terriglobia bacterium (assembly GCA_030040995.1). Taxonomy (GTDB): domain Bacteria; phylum Acidobacteriota; class Terriglobia; order UBA7540; family UBA7540; genus JASHON01. The sequence continues at coordinate 18,049 of JASHOS010000082.1, forward strand.
CATCGCCGGGCCAACCAGGCGATGCAGTCCCGGGTGCCGGGCCGCAAAATCCGGTTCCAGGCTGGGCAGGTACGCCAGCTCAAGGACAGACGCCATGCACACGAAGCAGAATGCCGCAATCAGAAAAGCCTGCGAGCGGGAGAGCGCGATGCTCGCCATGATCACCGCCAGAAAATAGAGAGAGATGAAATTGCTGTCGAGATTGCCGGTGACGTGGACGATTGCGGTGATCACAACAATATCCCCGCAAATCTGGATGTAGGCCTGAAGCAGCAGATCGCGGCTGAGCTGGTTGTAAATCAGGTAGAACAGGCCCAGCACGTACCAGAAGATGATGGCGATTCCGAAATACCGGAGGGAAGTCTCGTTGGCGGTGCTACCGAGCAACTCGCGCAGAACGAAGGTGATGGTGAAAACGAAGGTGATGATGACAAAGCGGATTTTGATGATCCATTGGAGCCACTGTTGAAGCTGATCGGAAGGCTTCATGACGGTGCTTCTGTAGTATAGGAAGAGGAAACGCTCAAGCACAAGATGGCGTAACGGCGTAATCCCTCAGTTTCGGGCGTGTAGCGCCGCCGTACCGGCGGCAAATGCCAACAAGCTGCTGACGCTATACTGGTTGCCGAGTCCGAAACCCCTGCCTTACGTAACGGCGCTCGATCTGTATCCGCGACGGAAAGCGAGGGACTATGCTCAACAGCTATAAAATTTGAATTTCGTGGCTGGTGATCCAGATATCGATTTGATCGAAGCGGCTTTTCAGCGTTTCCTTATAGCTGCGAAAGAAACCATCTGCAGTGAAGGCTCCTGGAACGTCTATTACGAATCGAAGCAACTTATCCTGGTACAGGGTGCCCCGGTATCTCCACGAGCCAACGGCAACAACGGTATCGGCCGTGGTAGCTGCAAACGCTTCCATTAAATCGAGGTTCGTCTGGTCGAATTTTTCATTTTCGATGGCGCGGCCGTCGTTATAGCACAGGGGTAGGAGTATTTCCTAGCGCGTCCACTTCATCGAGGTCGGGAACGGGGACTTGCTTGTATTTTATGTTGTTTTGATCGAGGACCGCGAGGCCATTCTCCCGCAAAATGAAGATTTCGTTCCGCAGGGTCCGCACCGTCCCGTCGCGCACCAATAGCATGAAGCCGTTAGCTCGGTCTTCGGGCGATGCGAAACGGATCGCTACCATGATCTTACCTTACCATATCAGGTTTGCGAGCGCGAGCCGCCTGGCAGCTCGGAAACTGCTCAGAGGGACCCTATCTCATCCGAAACTCCCAAATCTTTACCTCTCTCCATCTCAGACCTTAGATCCAGGGCCGTAAGCTTATTGTGAAAGCGGCTGCTCGTCAGGGCTATGACCGCGGCCCGCTCGGGAAGGCACCGTTGCAACGACCAGAAGAAGTAGTCCGATCACGAAGAAAGCCCCGGAGAAAGACAAAAGAAAGTAAGTGAGCACCCCTTGTCTGACGAAATTCGCGCTGAAGGTGGCTTTTTCGCCTGCCCAGAAATTCGATACGATCCCGCAGCAGACAAGGAAAACTGCGGATAGCTGGAACCCCCACGAGCAGTGGACGCAGCCCCTCGCATCGCGAGGAGCAGTCTGAACCCGGACGATCTTTTCAGCAAATGCTAGAGAGAAGACGAGAACCGCTGTCTGAAGAGTGAGGAAGTGCAGAGCCAGGTCTTTTATCTGCGGATAGGTGAATTGCAGAAAGAGTTTCGCTACGTCGTGCCCATTTTGCATTTCCCCTCTCCACTGCTTCGATGGGGCAAGCGTCGCTAGGACACTCACTTACTCTTCACGTCGGATGGCGTTGATGCCGACCGGAGTTTCGATTTCATACGGAACGGGCGGTGGACCAGAGGGCAGGGCGTCCGGCGATGCCTCCATTTGGGAGCGCAGTCTCGCTTCCATCTCCCGCAGCTTCGCGTCGATATCGCGCCGTTTCTTGTTGCGGGCCACGAGGTCCTCGCGGTAGCGCTTCAGGAAATAGCCGATGGTCTCGACGCGGATTTTGATGGAGCCGGTAGGCTTGTTCTCGTCGATATCCTTGAAGGAAAAATACGGCGTGCCGGACTTGGTGATGATCTCCTCGACCGTCGTGTAAATCGGAGCGTCGTGGCCGCACTTGAAGCTGGAGAGCTCCAGCGCGACCAGATTGGGATGCCGGGCCGTGTATTTGGCGGCCCAGACTTTTTGGGAAGTGTTTTCGCTATAACTGTTTTTCCACACGTCGCGGATGTCCATCGGATGTTCAATCAATCCCGCCTGAATCTCTTCCTCGAACAACGGGCGGACGATATCGTCATCGATGGGCAGTGACTGAAGGGTAAGGACGGGATAGCCGATTTTCTGGAATTCTTCCAGAATTTCGTGGTTGATTCCCGGATCGTTGTGGTAGGGCCGCCCCAGTAATACGATGCCGATGCGATCCTCGGCTTCGAGCTGTTTCAGGATCTCGCGACCCTGCACCCTTAGCATGCCGTTCATAAACTTGTCTTGGGCCTTATAGCCTTCCTCGACGGCGCGCAGGTTCTCCTCCATCGACAGGCCCAGAATATCCACGAGCTGGTCGTAAAGCTGCTTGGCCAGCAGCGTGGGCGTGCCAGGATTGACGAATGTATCGAGGAAAAGGATTTTGTTCTGCGCGAAGATATCGCCTTCCTTGATAAATGCGGCTTTAACCGCCTCAGGAGTTGTTGCTACGGTCGGGCAGGCGCGGTGCCCCTGCACGAATTTCAGATCGCTCTGGAGGTCGTCAATCATGGGGCAGAAGATGATATCCAGCGGCTTTTTCTTGTGATGCACGTAAAGCAGGTTGTGGACGTGCGGAATCGCCACTTTCGACGGGAAGCAAGGA
>JASHOS010000083.1 GCA_030040995.1 Terriglobia bacterium
CACGCGGAACACCGCGGGCACTGGAACGGGCGCCCTCTGACATCCGCGGGGGCGAGCCCAGCTCCGCAGACAGGACATCTTCCTGAGATCCTCGGCATTGCGATCCGATTTCGCGCAAAAATAGCTGCGGCTCCCGCAAAGAGCGGCGCCGCGTGGCAGGCCTCACCCGTCCCTCCGGCGAGGCGCCGCCCGCGGCCGCGCTCAGCACAGTTCCTCGCGAAGCCAGTCAAAGGCATCCTCGCCCGCCTCGACGGCCTGGCTAGACCAGCCGGAGTTGGACAGGCTGGCGACGATATCAGTCGCTGCGAGAGCCGCCTCAGCCCTTGCCGGCCCCCGGCTTGTCGCGGTCTGAGCGCCGGTCGTAGGTGCCCAACAGGCCGACCGTACGATAGTCCGGGGAGGTGGTCTTCGGCCTCAGCGGTAGGACGCGGTCCAGAACCGCGTACACCGGCGTCATGAGGATCCAGAACCCTGCCAGCCACGCGATCATGAAGAGACCTCCCCGAAAGTCTAGGCGGTAAGCGGCAGCCGCGGACGCCACAAGCAGCACTAGCGTTCGGAACACACCCTGCAGGCGCGGAACACGGAGCCAGGTGGAACACTGCGGGCACTGAAAGGGGCGAACGCTGACTCCGGCGGGGCCGAGCCCAGCCCCACAGGCCGGACATCTTCCTGAGATCCTTGACATTGGAACCGCTTCCGGTCAGGGAGGCCGCCTGCCCGGAAAGGGGATCTGGCTTCCGCGCTGACCGGCTACCCTCGCGCTTGGCCTTTGGGCTCCTGTGCCCCTCGGCGGGAATTCGCCCAAAGCCACTTGCCCACCCAGAGTCCGTCCACGCCGACGAAAGCAAAGGCGGCCACGAGTTCGATCAGGCTCGTAGGGAGTCTGCTGACCGCAAGGAGGCCAATCAGGAGCACTCCCTTGACCTGGCCCTTGAGGAACTTCGGCCAGGGAAACGGGCCGGGTTTCATGCGGGTGCCCCAGGCCGTGCCGCTCCGCCATCTGATCACAATCCCGAGGGTGACGAAGAGCGCGCTTATCGTTCCGGCCCACGCTGCCCAATCGGGCCCTGTGCCGCGGCCGGCGAACCAATAGCACAGCGCCGCCACAAGAGCAAGGCAGAAAATCAACTCGGCAAAAGGGAACGGTCCACGTTCCTCGCGCCGCCACTTACTGCTGTCGAATAGGGTTTGCACACCTCAGTACCATCCGTGCGGCGAGCAAGCCGCCCGCCCCCGATGCCTCAGCAGAGAAACTGCTCCAGTTCCTGAAGATCGCTCGTGTCTACAGGGAGCGCCTCGGGCCCGCCCTCGCTAAGATCCTCCCCAGCGTCGATGGCTTGGCTGAGCGCGTCCTCACCCAGCAGGCTCGCGGCGCCGGAGGCCACCTGGAAGTAATTGTCGGTGCTGAGCCCAGCGGCGATGTTAAACGCCCCCGACACCTGGCCTGCTACCTCAGCGGCCGACGACGTCCCTGGCGCCGCTATGGCGCTCGAAGCTATCCCCAGCCCGCCGCCGACCAGGTTGAACAAGCTCCCGCCGCCCATCGTTACAACGCCGAGAGCAATCCCGCCCAGCGCCTCGTAGGGCGCAGCGGTCGTGAGGTATCCCGCGTCCTGCCCGGTTTGGGCCAGAATGGCCAGCCCGGGACTGTCGTATCCGTTATAGCTCGTCGTGCAGATGGCGTAGACGCCGTAGTAACTGGATCCGCAGGGGCTGGTCTCCAATCCCAGCGGGTCAGTGAAGGCCATCGGGTTGTCGCCCGCATACGAATACCGGCTCATCGATTGCGGACGGGAAATATCTGCTTGTGCGGGGTCCGGCGTGAACCAGCGATATTCGAGCGACGAATACATCCGATATTGTGTGGGGTCGAGGCTGGTTTCCGAATCGCGGTCGCGCAGGCTCGCAAACCGCTCCTCCTCTGTCGTCCCCGCGATCTGCCATTCCTGCCCCCACGGATAGTGCAATTCGTCCTGCTCGAGCGCGCCCGCATAGCTCGTCGACATCCCCGTTGTCCCCAGCGCGTCTGTGTGCAGGAAATGCGCCCCTGATTCATAATGTGCCAGATGCCGCGTCCCCAGCGGAATATAATCTTCCACCCAGGCGCTTCGGTTGTAAATCCCCACCGGCTCGCCCTGCACGTTAGAAATGTATTCCGAATACGTTCCCCCCACGTCCTTCTCCGCCCGCTGCCCCAGCGCGTTGTAAACGTACTTGGCCGTGCTCCCGCTATCCACTGAAGTCAGCCGGTGCTCGGCGTCGTACTGATAAGTGTGTGTGCCGTCGCCGGTGAGATCGCCCGACGCGTCGTAAGTGTAGCCGGAATTCGAAATCTGGTTAGTAGAGGAACTGAACGAATATTGCGGGCACGGACCGTTGGTGTTCGAGTTCAGCGAGCAGGTGGCGTTTCCGTACTGGTCAAAGGAGAATGCCAGGTTCTCCGTGGAATTGCCTGTCGCCACCGCGCCCGTCAGCCGCCGCGTGGGATCGTAGGTATAGCTGGTGGTATGACTCATCGAGCTATTCGCCGCGTCCACATAATATTGGCCAACCACGTTGCCATTGTTGCCCGTGCCTGCCGTGGGCGCTGCGCACGAAGTGGGATTTCCCACGCTTGTGTAGTAATTATACACCTCGCAAGACAGGGAAGACTCACTGCTGCTGGTCCCAAACTCAATCAGCGTGGTCTGCAGCCGGTTATTGTAGCCGTAGGTCTCCTGCACGTTCGTGCAGCTCGAGCCCACGCACCCATCCACCAGCGTGCTAATAGCTCCCTGCGGCGCATAATGAATCGTTGCCAGCGTGGGCGGGTGCTCGGAATCCGAGTAAGTGCTGGTGATCTGGCTGATGCGCTGCGCGTTGGAAAAGGTTTGGGTAATCGTAAAGCCCTGCGGATGCGTCCAACTGGTCTCGTCACCGGCAAGATCGTAGGTATAGTTCATCTGCCAGGCCGAGGTGCCGCAGTTGTAGGGCGTGCATTGCTGCGCTTCGGCGACGCGGCCCATGGCATCGTGACCGATGAAGGCCGTATCGGCGGGAGCGCCGCCCTGCGCGAGCGTCATGCGGCCGCGCGGATTGGTGGTCGAGATCCCCCAAACGCTGGTTTGGTCGTAGTCATAAGTGGCCGTGGGCGTGCCATCCGAATACGATTTCGACGTGAGGCGGCTTTCGCCGTCGTAACTGTAGGTGGTGGTGATGCCGCGCGCGTCGGTCCTGCGGCAAACCTGGGCCGAACTGCCTGCGCACAGACCGCCAGAAGCGTTTGTGAAATAATAGTCCACCGTTCCGGCTTCTGGCGTTGTTTCGCTCGTCTCGCGCCCCAGGCCGTCATGAGCGTAGCTACGTGTCTGGCTGCCCTGGACTACCGCAGTGAGATCGTTCAGTGCGTCGTGCTGATAGCACGTCGAGAGCGAGAGCGTGCCGGCTGAGCTTTCCTGGTCTACTTCGACGGTGTTCCCAAAGACGTCTGTCCAGGTCTGCTGCTTGTCCCCCGCTTCGTCCACCCGGAGGGTTGGATAGCCGTAGCCGTACGTCGAGGCCGAGCACAACTGCGAGCTAAGACCGCCGCCGCTCGTAACGGATGCGCCGTAATAGACGGAGACGGCGTTACGGTCAGGATCGGTGAGAGTGGTAGGGCGATCGAGGCCGTCGTAGGCATAAGAGGAGATGCCGTACGTGGGGTCGGACGTGCTGCGGAAGGGGTTAGTCTGGCTCGCGGCGCGCCAGCAGGCGCTGGCCTATGAAGGCGCAGCGCCGCTTACCGAACTTGCTGCTTAAAATCGTATAACCCAAATCGGGGATCTGGTTTGCCGAGATTCGCCGCTCCGATTACGCGTTATAAGACCCGGAGGAGACCCTGCCACCGCGCCCTGTCCAATTGGTATGAAAAAATTGGCCGCGCGGCTTATCAATGCGCTCGTAGGTATGCGCGCCGAAAAAGTCCCTCTGAGCTTGAAGCAGGTTAGCTGGCAGGCAGGCCGTGCGAAAACCGTCGTAGAAGGAAAGAGCTGTCGAAAAGGCAGGAGCGGGAACACCATGCTGAACCGCCGCCACGACCGCGCGCCGCCACGACGTGTGATATTCATTCAGCAGCGCGCAAAAGAAATCGTCGAGCAGAAGATTCGTGAGCCGCGGGTTCTTCTCGTAAGCTTCTTTGATCTTACCCAGAAACCGGCTGCGAATAATGCAGCCTCCGCGCCACATCAGAGCGATTCCGCCAAAGTTCAGATCCCAGCCTTGCTCCTTAGCGGCCTCACGCAGCAGCATATAGCCTTGAGCGTAAGAAATGATCTTGGAACAATAAAGGGCTTTCCGGACGTCCTCAATGAGAGAGCTGCGATCTTGAGGCGTCAGTTGCTTCGGTCCGCTCAATATGCCGGAGGCGGCAACCCGCTCTTCCCGCATTGAAGAAAGGCAACGGCTGAATACCGCCTCGCCGATGAGCGTCACGGGGGCGCCCAGTTCCAGCGCACTGATGCCCGTCCACTTTCCCGTTCCTTTCTGTCCGGCAGTATCCAGGATTTTATCGATGAGAGGAGTACCGTCTTCGTCCTGCTTGGCGAAGATTTCGCTTGTGATTTCAATCAGGTAGCTGCTCAACTCGCCCTTATTCCAGGCGGCGAACACGTCATGCAGCTCGGCGGCGCTCAGCCGGAGCGCTTCCTTCAGCAAGTGGTAGGCCTCGCCGATAAGCTGCATGTCACCATACTCGATGCCATTGTGAACCATTTTGACGTAGTGGCCGGCGCCGGCCTCGCCCACCCAGTCGCAGCAGGGCGTGCCGTCCTCTACCTTGGCCGCAATCGATTGGAAGATTTCCTTCACGTGCGGCCACGCGGCGGGATTGCCGCCCGGCATAATCGAGGGGCCTCGTCGCGCCCCCTCCTCGCCACCGGAGACCCCGGTTCCGATAAATAGAATTCCCTTTTCCCCGAGAGCCCGCGTGCGTCGGTTTGTGTCCAGGTAATGGGAGTTGCCCCCATCAATAATGATGTCCCCCGGAGCCAGATGAGCGATGACCTGCTGGATCATCTGGTCTACGGTTTCGCCTGCCTTCACCATCAGCATCACCCGCCGCGGTTTTCTGAGGGCGCGAATGAATTCCTCTATGGAGTGCGTGCCCATCACCTGGGCGCCCGCCGCCTCGTCAGATACAAATTCGTCCACTTTCGTGACGGTTCGGTTGAAGACCGCCACGCGATAGCCGTGATCGTTCATGTTCAGAACCAGATTCTGGCCCATGACCGCCAAGCCAATCACTCCGAGATCGCAAGTTTCGCTATTCATAGCTGCTCCTGCCTTCGCCCCCATCCCCTCTCCCGCTTGCGGGAAAGGGGGGGCCGCAGAGCGGTGGGTGAGGGTTTAGGAGTCACCGCCGAACCTTTCGGCACAGACTCTGATTTTTTCACAGCGCAGCCTCTGACCGCAATGCACGGTCATTCGGAGTGGCTCAGCGCACGGCGTATGTGCTGCACGGCTACCGGCGGATTGAAGGGCTTAACCATACAATCGAAGGCTCCCAGTTCAAGAGCGATTTGAGCTTCATTATGGACAGAAGGAGCCGTCAGCATAATCACGCGTGTCCTGGCCAGCACGCCATCACACGCCAGACGCTTCAGAACAGCCAATCCATCCATTCCCGGCAACTCTACATCCAGCAATATAACCTTGGAATGAATTGCCGGCTGGGCGCCGGACAGCAGCTTGACGGCCTTCCTTCCGTCCCGAAACCAACGCGCCCGGCAGCCGAGCCTCTCGAGAGCGTTAATCAGCAGCGATGATCGGGCCTCATCCTTCACCATTAGTGCCACGTCGAGCTGCCGGGCAGGGTTTTCGGCCCCGGCCGCGCAGCTTACCGGCAACACCTTCTTTCCTCCGGAGTTTTGGGCACCGGCGAGAGCCCCCTCAGCGGCCCTGAACAGGGATTCCAAATCGTTTCCATCTTCATCATATTCCGCGACGCCGGCGCTGACGGTCACGGCAAACTCCACGCCGCCTGCCGCCTTGAACCGCTCATCGCTCATCTTTTCCGCCAGCTCGTTCAGCCTTTGGACCGCGTCGTACCGCGCGAGCCCGTACATGCCGGCGGCAAATCGGCCTCCGTTCCACCGCCCGAAGACGTCCTCGCCGCGAAACGCTTCACGCAATACCAAGCCGGCTCTTCCGAGAACGGCGTCTCCTGCGCCGTGCCCATGAGCGTGGTCAATCTCCTTCAATTGGTTGATTTCAATGAGCGCGAACGCCACGGGCTGGTGATTGAGCCGGGCAAGATCCAGGAAGCCGGATAGAGTTTTGGAGAATTTAGCGCGATTCAAGGCTCCGGTCAGGTAATCTGTCTCCATCATGCTCTTTCGCAGCCGGCTTTGTTCAAGACGATTCGAGACGCGCGTGAGCAACTCAGGCCCTACGACGGGTTTGGGAACAAAGTCGTCCGCTCCCGCGCTGAAAACTCGATCGATGGTTTCCGGGTCGTTATGCCCGGTGAGAAATAAGATGGGGATTTCAGCCCATCGCGGGTCATTCCGTACCACACGGCAGAGCTCAACGCCGCTCAGATGCGGCATGTCGACATCCAAAAGCAGCAGATCAGGAGCGTTGGCTTCAAGGCGTTCCCAGAATTGCAGGGGATCTTCCAGGGTGTCGATCCGCCATCCGCGGGGCTCTAAGAGCGACCGGAGAAAAGAGAGAACCTGCGGATCATCATCAACCGCCAGAATGCGATGATCCTCGGCATGGAGCCGGCTGAGAAGCTGAAAAGCGGCCTCGGCGATTTTGCTTGCCGGCGATGACTTGGATAAAAAACCCCTTCCTCCACGGCGCGCTACTTCAAGCCGGTCGGTGAATGTATCCTGCGAGGCGAGAACCATGACGGGGATTGAGGGGGATCGGGACGACAGTTCTTGCAGGAATGCCAACCCGTCCTCGCCGTTTCCGGAAACATGTGGATCCAGAAGTACAAGATCGGGCGTATGCTCCAGAACGGCGCTCCGCGCCGCGGTGAGATCATGAACCGTTTTCAACTCCCAGTTCTTGGCGGCTGCCCCGGCCACCAACTGTCCGGCGAGATCCTGGGTGCGGTCCACAATCAGGAACAGGGTCTGATTCGATGGCGTATTCAATAGACCGGTTGAAGATGAGGAACTCCGCTCAAGATCCAGCCTGAGAGCTACAATGAGCTCCGAAACGCGCAGCGACTGCGCCTCACTAAGTTCCACGCCCGCCCGCAGCAGTTCTTCGATTTCACGAGCGAAACGCGATCCCGCCGCAAAACCGATCGTTCCGAGCGTGCCGGCAAGCTTGTGAGCCTCGCGTTCAGCCGCGGCACGCAACGGCAAAGTCAGTTTCTTCTCCAATAACGCGGTACCAGCCTGCTCCAACACCTCCAGCCGTTGCCCCATCGTATCGAGAAAGCGGTTCCGGGACTCCAAAATGGCTGCCTGGAACGCATTCTCTTCCGCCGTGGAGCTGTTCAGAGAGAGGCCTAGCAAACCGGCCGCCTGCCAGGCCAATTCCTGCGCGTCAAGCGGCGGCAGCATCACGCCCTGAACAGCATATTCCTTGACCAGCCGCTTCACGAGCTCGGCGCCGCTTCCTTCATTCAAGCAGTAAATCACCGGCAGGTCACGCCCGGCCGCGCCGGCCCGGATGCTTTTCAAAATTTCAAGGGCCGGAGGGTTTTCGAGGCGGTGGTCCAGAATGAGTAAGGAGATTTCGCTCTGAAACGGCAGATCTCGAAATATCTCTTCGCCGTCGCCGGCGCGGCGCACACAAGCTCCCTTCAACTGGCGATCGAGCCGGCATTGCAGCTCGCTGGAAAAGCCCCCCATCAGGATTTGTAACAAAGGTCGAGTCCCCTTTTGGGAAGATAGCGTGATTCGTAGAAGCGATCAGCAGTCAGCTTTCAGCAAGAAATTCGCGCGCGGTTGCCGCCTTGCCGGTGGGTGGTTACTGTAGCTGATGACTGACAGCTTGCTTGTCTCTTATCACTCCGGCCATCCGAGCGCTTGGGAGATCATACTGGCCAGCTTTATCGGATCAAAAGGCTTGGTGATGATCGCTTTCGCTCCCAGAGTTCGCAATTTTTCCAAATCCGGCACGGTCATCTTCGCGGTGAGGAAGAGGACGGGAATTGCCTGGCTGCGCACGTCTGATTGAAGCGCCTTCAAGGTCTGCGGCCCGTCCATATCCGGCATCATCACGTCGAGGAGGATCGCATCGGGAGTCTCGGCTTCTGCCAATGCCACACCCGCGTTTCCCGAGGACGCCGTGAGCGCCGTCCAACCGCTTAAGACCTGCAAAGCCGTCTTTACAACTTCCTGAATCGTTTTCTCGTCGTCAATGATCAGGATTTTCCGATGCATTCCGGCTTGCCTCCGAATGGCAGTCCGGCGTCGTATCTCCGAGAGGCAGCGAGAAGGAAAAAACACTCCCTTGGCCCATCGCGCTTTCCGCCCAGATACGGCCGCCGTGTTGCGTCACGATGCTCCGGCAAATGGCCAGACCCAGTCCGGTACCCCCTCTTTCCCGGGAATCGGAGGCGTCCACTTGCTGAAATTTCTCGAAAATGATGCCGAGTTTGTCGGCCGGAATTCCTCGTCCGCCGTCCTCAACCCGGAACACCACTTCGGCCCCCCTTGTTGCGGCGGTCAAGCGGACGACCGACGACCGCGGAGAGAACTTGAGCGCATTGTCAATCAGGTTGGTGAGCACCTGCATGATGCGGTGCGAGTCCACAAACAGAGCCGCTGAGGATGGAGCTACGGAAAGAGAAATTCCCTGGGCCTCCGCCGCTGCTGCCATAGAATCCGCCGCCCGTCTCATGAGGTCTGCCGAAGAGCAGAATGTCTTCTCAAGCTTCACGTGGCCGGATTCGATGCGCCCGAGATCCAGGATGTCGTTAACCAGGCGCACGAGCCGGTCGGCGTTCGAGAGGCCGGCCTCAATCATGGGCTGGCATCCGCCCGGCGACAGGCATAGCTTGCCGCTGGCGAGCAAACCTAAAGCCCCGCGAATCGCCGTGAGAGGAGTGCGAAGCTCATGGCTGGTTACTGAAATGAAGTCGTCCTTCATGCGCTCGAGAGCGAGCCTTTCTGTGGCGTCATGGAAGACGACCACCGCCCCCGATGTGTGGCCGGCCTCGCTGTGGATTGGTGTCACCACAAACTCCACGGGAAAACTCGAGCCGTCTTTCCGCCACACGATCGCGCTGCCTTCATGCCGTAACGCTCCCGACTTGAGTGCTGCCAGAATCTTGCACTCCTCCTCGGGGCACGGGGAGCCGTCAGGCTTGGTGTGACGCCAGACCTGATGCAATGGTTTCCCGCTCAAGGCTTCGGGTTGCCAGCCCAACATCCGCGCGCCCGCTGGGTTCATGAAGGTGCAACACGCTGATGCATCCAATCCGCAAATCCCGTCGCCGGCCGAGTTCAAGATGAGCTCCTGCTGTGACCGGAGTTGTTCCAAAGCCCGTTGAGCGCAAACCCGCTCAGTAATATCCCGGGTAACTTTTGAGAATCCGGTCAGCTTTCCTGAGGGATCGCGCAGCGCCGTGATGACGATATTGGCCCAAAATCGCCGGCCGTCCTTGCGAGCTTTCCAGCATTCGATCTCCTGTCTCCCTGCGGATGCGGCAACTCTTAAGTCGCTCTTAGGATGCCCGGCCCGAACTTCTTCTTCAGCGTAGAGGCACGAACAATGCCGTCCGACGATTTCCTCCGCACGATAGCCTTGAATGCGCTCGGCGCCGGCGTTCCAGCTCACCACCCTCCCTGTCGGATCGAGCATGTAAATCGCGTAATCTTTGACGCCATCGACGAGTATTCGAAAACGCTCCTGGCTTTCGCGGAGGATGTTTGCGGCCCGCCGCCGCTCCGCAATCTCAAACTGGAGCTCCCGGTTGGCGGCTTCGAGCTGCGCGGTGCGCTCCTCAACCCGCCTCTCGAGACTCTCGTTTAACCGGCTTATTTCGACCTCTGCCTTTTTCCGATCTGTGATGTCCCGGTAATTAACAACGATTCCCTCGACCGCGGCGTCTTGGAGCAGGTTGAGGGCGACGCATTCCACCCACCGCGATGAACCGTCCTTAGCCCGGCACTCAAGCTGCATGCACATCGTCAATCCAGGCGTTTTTACAAGTTCACTGAAGCGTGCAGTGGCACTCTCACGGTGGGCCGGATGCAGAAGCTTAAAGACGTTCTTCCCCACACTCTCGCCAGCCGAATATCCCAGTATTCTTTTTCCGGCGTGGCTTGCGAAGAGGACTTTGCCGTGGTCATTCAACAATACGATGCCGTCCGCGCTATTTTCCATTAAAGCGCGGAAGCGCCTTTCATTTTCCCGCAACGTCTTTTCCGCTCTGGCTCTTTCAGCTCGCAGAGCTTCCTCTTCCAGGGCATGTTGTACGGCAACTGGCAAGCGGGCTAAATGTTGTTTCAGCACATAATCGGAGATCCCACGCTTCATGCATTCCACCGCCGCTTCGTCGCCGAGAGCGCCGGTAACAAGAATGAGCGGTATTTTCAGGTCTTTCTCTTTAAGGTAATCGAAGGCCTCCAGGCCGGTCGATCTGCCAAGGTTGTAGTCGGCAAGGATCACGTCATAGCCGCCCACTTTAAGCTTGAGGTGGAACTCTTCGATATCGGCTGCGAAGTCCGTGCGCAGGTTGAACCCCGCTCTTCGCAACTCCAGCAGACAGAGATCTGCATCGGCAGCGTCGTTTTCGAGAAGCAATACGCTCAGAGGCTTTGTATCTGCAAGTAGGCTGGTCATGGCTGGGATTCGCTAGTGAATTGAAAATGCGCCGCTTGGTTCACGATATGGCCGGAACCGTCGTGGATCATTACCCATGAAAAGCCGAGGTGTTTTACAGCTTCCTTGAACTGATCGAAATCTATCGGCTTGTGAATGTAACCCTGAACGCCCGCATCGCTGGTTTGGCTTAAACTTTTTCCGTGCTTTGAGAAAGACCGCATAAGCACAACCGGGATCGCAGGAGTCGCGGAATGGGTTCGAATCGCCTGCAAGAGAGTACCCCCGTCTGCTTCGAGCAGCGTGGCGCTAAGTAAAACGACCTCCGGTCGCGTCGATCTCGCCCGGCAGCGGTATTTCCCGCGGCGAAAGAGCAGGTCCCTAGCCTCTTGTCCATCCCGTGCTACGTAGATCGCGTTGGTCACGCCGTTGCTGCGCAAGGCATGCAAGGCGATGTCTACGTCTGAAGGATCGTCCTCCATCAACAGAATTTCTATATCGAATGAATTCATTTTCCCCCTCCCATCGAATGTCAGCGCCTCAGACTTCCCTAGAAGCGACCAGTTATTGCTCGTAGGCATGGCGTTTTTTGCTCATCCTTATCACTCCTCACTGTTCTGCGGTGAGCGACCGAATGGCCGAGCGGACACGATTAGAACCCGAGGTGAGAAAAATGGTTCGCCGGAGTGCCACGGCCGGGAGCAATGGGATAGGTCCTTCCAGCCCAAAGCTTGTCGCAACCACGCTTGAATTTAACGAGGGAGAAGGAGTCTCGCTACGTGAGGGACGTAGCCTTTGGCCCCTATGTTGATAATACAAGCTAATACCCGAGAAGTCAATACAGGCTTACGCTAATCTTGTGATGCCTCCGGCTTCAGGCCGGCGTCTGGCCAAATGCCGGCCTGAAGGTCGCTGCCACAGAGTGGGCGAGACCAAGACTAAGCCGTTACCCGATCCTTCTCGCGCGGGCCTTCGCAAACTCCCCTGCCAGGACCGCTGCAAGCGGCTTGCTGCGCGTTGCAGGCTGGCTGCTTGTCTCAGAAATTCTGTCTCGCCGGCCTTACCTGTCTCGCTTCTCGCTAATCCGGCCTTTTCGCCACGCCCGGAGCGGCTCTGCTGGCGAAGGATGAAAAAGGTATAATTCTTAACTTCTTTAAGAGTCGTCATGTCGCTTCGCGACACCCGCGAAGCATGAAAATAACCCCAACCACCATTGCC
>JASHOS010000009.1 GCA_030040995.1 Terriglobia bacterium
TCAGAATCGGCTCCAGCGCGGAGCCTTCCGCTCCGTCGCGGAGCTGGAGGCGGCGATTGCCGACTACGTGAGCGTGCACAATGCTGATCCTAAGCCCTTCGTTTGGACCGCCACTGCCGACCGCATTCTGGCGAAAGTCAAAAGAGCTACCAAGGCGTACAACATTGTCCAGAACCGTTAGTGGCACATGACTAGCGAGATTGGCTACTCAGGATCCCAGGCAAAGCCGCGTCGTGGAGCTTCGCTTCTTCGGTGGTCTGAAAGAGGAGGAAGTGGCAGAAGTGTTAGGCGTATCCGCCCGCACCGTGAAGCGCGAGTGGAGAGTGGCGCGCGCTTGGTTGTACAACGAAATTCAGAGGGAACCGCCTGAGAGAGCGCCGTCGTCTGACGCCTGATAGACGAGTTAGAATGGATGCCGGCCGTAGCATGGCAAAACGGTTATTCCGACCAGTGCAGCAGCCGGACGTCCAGAGCGAACTAAGTGCCCTACGAGGGGGCACGCCGCAGGGGGCGTGACTGGCACCATGCCGAATCCCGGGATAAAGAGCCCGGCCGTCTCAGCCGAACGTTGGGAGCGCATAAAGGCGCTCTTCGAAGCCGCTCTCAGCCAAGCTCCCGAGCAGCGCGAGGCATTCCTCACCAAAGAGTGTGGCAGCGACGCCTCACTGCACGCTGAAGTTGTCGAGCTGCTATCTGGCGACCAGAACGCCGGCAGTTTCCTTGCGGATTCTTCGACAGCGACAGCAGCTTCGTCCATCGCCGATTCAAACTCACCTTCGTTTTCCTTGAATCAGATGATTGCCGGCCGATTTCGCATCGTGCGCTACATAGGACGAGGCGGAATGGGCGAAGTCTACGAAGCCAAAGACGAGGAACTCGGCGTAGTAGTTGCTCTTAAGACGATTCGCCCCAACATTGCATCTGAACCCAGGGCACTCAGCCGTTTCAGACAGGAGATTCAACTGGCCCGGAGAGTAACTCATCCTAACGTCTGCCGAATTTTCGATCTCGAGCGTCACGAGTCCTCCGAGGGTAACGCTGCCGTTACTCTCCTGACAATGGAATTTCTTCGAGGAGAGACTCTCGCCGAGTATCTCCGCCGCCGAGGTTGCCTCACCGCTGAAGAAGCCGTGCCATTGATCCGTCAGATGGCCGATGGGCTTGCGGCTGCGCACGAAGCGGGCGTAATTCACCGCGATTTTAAGCCCTCCAACGTCGTTCTAGTCCCAAAGGAGTCGACACACGGCAGGTCGACCGAGTCTCGTCCTTCGGAAGAGGAAGCTCGTTCGTTATTGCGAGCAACGGATAGCTCTCCCGAACTCCCGACGGACAATTTGCGGGCCGTCATCACGGACTTCGGCTTGGCTAGAACTGTCGCTCTCCCCCCGGATGCCAATCTTAGCTCCTCAACTTTGACCGGCACGGGCCAAGTCGTCGGCACCCCGCAGTACATGGCTCCAGAACAACTGGAGGGGCGCGAGGCGACTCCAGCGACTGATATTTACGCACTCGGCCTCGTTGCCTATGAGATGATCAGTGGGAACCGTCCGTTTGATGCACACTTTCAGCGACTGAAGACACCCGCGACTCCGCTCAGGAAGGTCGTTCCCGAAATTGACCCGAGTCTAGAAGTTATCGTATTGCGCTGCTTAGAGGCAGACCCGGCCGCGCGCTTTAAAGACGCGGGTGAGTTCCTTCGGGCCCTGGCCGCGCCCGCAGTGCCTCCGGCCGCTGCAATCAGGCTCGTCTCCGGATTCCGCCGGCGCGCAAGGCTCATATGGTTCTTCGCCGCCATATGCGCCTTCGCTATTCCGGCAATTTTGATCCTCACTTTTGATCCCGTATTAAGACAGCGGCTTTTCGGTCCGCCTATTCCGCAGCGCAAGAATCTAGTTGTGCTTCCGTTCACTGCAATCGGTGGCCGACCCGACGAGCAAGCGCTCTGCGACGGCTTTACGGAGACGGTCACCACACGCTTAGGACAGGTACGGTCTCTAGCGGTGCCGCCTTCAATCGAGGTCAGACATGATCAGGTATCGAACATAAGGGATGCACGAATCAGACTCGGAGCTACCATTGTACTTATAGGCACCTGGCACCGGCTCGGTGATCTTATCCGAATAAACCTCGCTCTGGTCGATTCGCATACTTTCAGACAGCTGCGAACCCAAACAGTTGATGGAAGAGGTAGCGACCCTTATTCCCTGGAGAATAAGGTAGTGGCAGCATCAACTGGCTTGATCGGTGTGGAATCTCCCGTTCGACGGTCGCTCGGTACGGTCGAGCCCGTAGCGTACGATTACTACCTGCGCGGACGGGGATATCTTCAGGACTATGAAAAGCAGGAAAACATCGAGAGTGCCATTGCTGAGTTCAAGAGGGCCATTCGACAGCAAGGAAAATTTGCTCCCGCGCACGCCGGTCTCGGCGACGCATACTGGTATGAGTACAAGCAGACCCGTGATCCTCAGTGGGTCGGAAAGGCTCGCACGGAGTGTGAGGCCGCAATTGGTTTGGATTCTGAAGCGGCCGCAGCCCACGTGTGCCTTGGCACCCTTTACAACGGGACAGGCCAACCCCAGCGGGCAGTGGGACAGTTCAGGGAGGCGCTTCAGGTGGAACCGACGGACGACGAAGCCTATAGAAGCCTGGCATTCGCCTACCAGAAGCTCGGGAAGCCGCAAAAAGCCGAAGACACATACAAAAAGGCCATAGCTCTCCGGCCCGATTACTGGGCAGGTTACAACTGGCTGGGCGTCTTCTACTTCTCCGAAAACAGGTATCTAGAGGCAAGCAAAATGTTTTCCCAGGTCGTTGCGCTTGCGCCCGATAACCAGAGCGGCTATCTCAACCAGGGCGCAGTGTACTATAGCACCGGCCGATATCAGGAGGCAGTCCGTTTGTTTGAAGAATCGGTGGCGATCAACCCCACGGCCGACGGTTACTCGAACATTGGCACCTGCTACTATTTGCTGCGCAAGTTTGACGAATCAGCACGAGCTTACGAAGATTCGCTCCGGCTCACACCGCGCGACTATTCCTTATGGGGAAACTTGGCAGATGCCTACTACCAGATTCCGCGACAACGGGGCGAAGCCACGGCGGACTACAAGAAGGCTTTAACGATGGCGCAGCAGAGACTCAGCGTAAATTCCAGTGATGCCACCGTCCTCGCTGACATTGCGGCCTACTACTCCATGTTGGCGGACAGAGATAATTCCATGCGCTTCCTCAGAAGAGCTATCGCGGCTGGACCTGAAGACGCCACGTTGAAGTTTCGCGCAGCAGAAATCTACGAACAGCTTGGAAACAAGAAGGCGGCAATTCTTTGGCTTGAAAAGGCGGTGGCGGGTGGCTACCCGAAGTCGATAATCCGAAGCACGCCCTTTCTCGACAGCCTCCGTTCGGACCAGATTTTCCAAAGACTGCTGGACCTCGCTACAAACGCGACTGACCACTAAACGCAAAGGAGGATCACAATGAAGAGCCAAATGGTTAGGAAACGCCGGACAGGGACTCCCCAGCCACATCATTCCCTTTTTCCGGTAGTCGTTGAGATCTGTATCGACAACAATCAAGGAAGCGGCCAGTGTGCCATCGTCCCGCGGACCGATAATCCCGATCCAAAGGATCCCTCTGATTTCACAACGTTGAGCGTTAGCGAGAACAATGGGCGCCCGAAATGCATGCTTTGGTTCTCTAGAGATGCGTCTTTTATCGTCACAATACGCGGCGCGAATAACCAAGGGCCATTCCCGACATGCAACACGTTACTCATCCCCAAAGGTCTCGCGGTGTTCACAGAGGACGCGACGAACACAGGGACGTTCGAATACGCACTTGATTGTATCGAGTACAAGTGCAGCGGAATCAGCATCGTAACCACGCCCACCATAAGGGTACAGCAATAACACTTTCCCTGCCACGCACAGTCTGCCGCGTCGAAGCCCGCTTCGGCAGATTCAGGCTAAGGGTCAGTAAGGCAAATCTACGCGCGGACTGTGCAGTGGTTTTGGTAGCGATGTGGCGTCCCGCGAAGCGCAGGAGTGAGGTGCCAAGCGGAGGGGTAGAGCTTCCTTCAGGCGCTGGTCGCCCCCAAGGAAGCTCTACCGGTAGACGGTCCCGTCCGGAGGGGCAACGTCACGTTGACGTGAGTCGCCGTAGCCTCAGCCTACGGGAACATGCCCGCGCTGAAGTAAACGCGGGCTCGATTCGCGGCGCCACCACCGCCGTGTCCAACCATACCATCGCCCAAATGTTCCTCATCGCAATTCTACTGTCCCTTTTCCCCTCCACACTGCGCGTTATGGGATGAAGGCGACTCGCACTGATGTGTAGGCCGCCAAATTCCATCAAGGAGGAAGTCATGAGAACCAAAGCAACAGAACAAATTTTGCATAACCCTGCGGAGTCTACGGCGAGGCGCACGCGTATGTGCGCCGCCTTGGACCTTGAGAATGGGCGTGCCGTTGAACGTCCAGAGCAACCCGCCGCCGCTCACTCGCGGCGGTTTCGTAACCTGACCGGACATCGCGCCTTGCCATTGGCCGCGGCCGTCACCTTGCTTTTCGCGTCTTTGTCTCTTCCGGCGTCGGCGCCGATTGAGAAAAAAAGTCAGCCCACACCGCCCGGGTCGTCCGACTCTGCCGAGTACGTTAACTGCCCAGTGGACGTTGGCAAAGTGGACGAAAACTCCGCTAGCCTGGGCGTAGCGTGCTCGGAGTCACTGATGGATCCACACGAAGTTTCTGATATCTTCGGCAAACGTATCGCGAACACCTACCTTGTCGTCGAAGTCAAAGTCCGAAACCTCAGCGACAGCTACGACTATCTGCTGCATGACATTCGCCTGGGTTACGGGTCGCTTGCCGTCACCAGCAGGGACGAAAAACTGGTGCGAGGAGTGGCCGAGAAGGGACAACTGCTGGACGCGCGCAATGTATTCATCCGCGGCGTGGAATCGTTGGGCGCTGTTGGCGGTAGCCTCTCAACGTTCAGCTTCGCCACTGTGGCCCTTAAGAACGCTCTCAACGTCTTCCAAGGGCCATTCACGTCAGCGTTAAAGAGCTTCCTGCCGGATTTTACGGTGAACCAAATGAGTCGGCTCGACGATGCCGGGTTCACCGTTCAGGCCAAGGTGATCCCCAAGCAATCGTCCGTTAGCTTTGCCACGTTCCTTTCACGCCGCGTCTTCCTCTCTCAGCAGGAACGCAAGGACACGCGCTTATCCCTGATGCACAGAAAGAGCAGGACCGAAGGGACGACACTGTTAAACATCCAGAAAAATCTCGCTGTCGAAGTCGCCGGAGCACATGTGGCCGAGGTGAGCACAAATCAGCCCCTGGCAAGCAAAGGAGCGCCGGCATCCGCTAGCGCCGCAGGCGGGAACGCGACTATTGGGTCAGAATCTGGATCGCGCTAGCAGCATTCGCATTGGCGGAAAGCGCGGCGACCCGCCAACTGCCCAATCACAATTGGTTGGCCTCGACCCGAGTTGGGCCAAAGCCACCGTCACCAACTAATCACATTTACCTACCACACGAGGAACCGCGAACGACCAACCAGCTCACGGTTCCTTCCACCTCTGAACCACTGAACCCTTTTCCACGTTATTTTAGTCACAGACTTCTGATGCAACAGAACGACTTGCACGTTTTCCACGTTAATCTGGTCACGCCTCCCCGTTGATCTGGTCACGGTAGCACGTTAATCTGGACACGCAAACCAAACCTAAGCTATTTATTTGCAATGGGTTTCGCTCGCCCTAGTAGTTACCTGTAGTTATACATGTATGAAACAGTAGTAAGAGAACCTCTCTGTGGAAAAGGCGGCTCCGCCGCCCACAATATCGCGCCCGCTACGCGGGCTGAGAGGACCTAAGCTTGGCGCAGAAGCGCAATGTGACAGTCGAAGATGGCCGTGATTCTCCTCTCCAGAAGGAGAAAATCAACCAAAATTCTCCTTCTAGAAAGGAGAATCTTGCAACAGCTTCTTTATCACGCGATTACCTGGGAACTTCAAATCACATGCACTGGGACCTTAGCTGGCTGGAAATCGAACCAGTGAGCCGTTAAAATATTAACCACTCCGCAAACCGGCTCGCTCCATTGCTCTGGCCGTGCGCGAGGGGGATAGAACTGAATGGCTCGCCTTGAAGAGCTGACTCGCGGCGCTTCCGTAAAGGGCATTCTGCCTGACGCGATCGTGACCGTCGTGGACGTAAAGTGGCACGGATCATCCGTAGTCGAATTGACGTACAAAGACTCGGCCGGCCGCCTTGCAAACGAGCTCCTGTACCGGCACCGCGAACCGACCCTTGAGATTGCCTCAGTCGGCCGGCCGTGGAGCTTTGACGGCGACGGAGGCATGCTCCGCCTCGTCTCCGAAGCCTATCGCATCCGGCTGGCCTATGTTTTCGATCCGCTGCTCGCGATTCACACGTCGCTCGTGGAACCATTGCCGCACCAGATCACAGGCGTCTACGGTGAAATGCTCCCCCGCCAGCCTTTGCGCTTTCTTCTGGCGGACGATCCCGGCGCCGGCAAAACCATCATGGCGGGCCTGCTGATCAAGGAGCTCATCACCCGCGGCGATCTCCACCGATGCCTCATCGTCTGTCCCGGCATGCTGGTCGATCAATGGCAGGACGAACTGCATCTCAAGTTTCACCTGCCCTTCGAGATTCTCACCAACGACAAGCTCGAATCTGCGCGCACCGGCAACTGGTTTCAGGAAAACCCGTTGGCCATTTGCCGGCTGGACAAGCTCAGCCGTGACGAAGACGTTCAGGCAAAGATCGAGCAAACAGCCTGGGACTTAATCGTGGTGGACGAAGCGCACAAGATGTCGGCTTCGTTCTTTGCGGGTGAAGTGAAAGCGACCAAGCGATACCGGCTCGGCCAGATGCTCTCCCGCCTTACGCGCCATTTCATGCTCATGTCGGCCACGCCGCACAACGGCAAGGAAGAGGATTTCCAACTGTTCATGGCGTTGCTCGACGGGGACCGCTTCGAGGGCCGCTTCCGAGACGGCGTCCACCAGGTCGATACGTCGGATTTGATGCGACGCCTGGTGAAGGAGCAGCTTCTGAAATTCGACGGCACGCCGTTGTTTCCCGAACGGCGGGCCTATACCCCGGCGTACAAGCTCTCCGATCTTGAAGCCCGGCTCTATAAGCAAGTCACGGATTACGTTCGTGAAGAATTCAATCGTGCGGACGCGCTCGAAAACGAAGGCCGCAAGGGGACCGTAGGCTTTGCGCTCACCATCCTGCAAAGGCGATTGGCCTCGTCGCCGGAAGCCATTTATCAGTCCCTGCGCCGCCGTCGCGAACGGCTCGAGAAGCGCTTGCGAGAAGAGCAGCTCCTCAGGCGTGGCAGCGGTCAAACGAGTGCAGCATCGCCGCCTGCGGGCGAGGATGCGGCTGCGCTCCCTGGGGCCGAGATTCCGTCATACACCTCCGACGACCTCGACGATCTCGAAGACGCGCCGAGTACCGAGGTTGAGGCTGCCGAGCAGCAGGTCATCGATCAGGCCACCGCCGCCCGCACCATTGCTGAACTCGAAGCGGAAATTGCCATTCTCACGCGCCTGGAGGAGCTGGCGCTCAAGGTCAAGCAAAGTCGCACAGATACAAAGTGGGATGAGCTCTCGAAGCTCCTGCAGAACCAGGCGGAAATGTTTGATGCTGCGGGCCACCGCCGCAAGCTCGTCATCTTCACCGAGCAGCGTGATACGCTGAATTACTTGACCGACCGTATCCGCAGCCTGCTTGGGCGGCCCGAGGCCGTTGTCACCATTCACGGCGGCATGGGGCGAGAGGAGCGACGCAAGGCCCAAGAAGCCTTCACGCAGGATAAGAGCGTTGAAATTCTCGTGGCGACCGATGCCGCGGGCGAAGGAATCAACCTTCAGCGCGCTCACCTGATGGTTAACTATGACATTCCTTGGAATCCGAATCGCCTCGAGCAGCGCTTCGGGCGCATTCACCGCATCGGGCAGACTGAAGTCTGTCATCTCTGGAATCTCGTGGCGGAGGAAACCCGCGAGGGTGACGTCTTCAAGCGTCTGTTTGAGAAAATCGAGGAGCAGCGGAAGGCGCTGGGCGGCGGCGTTTTCGACATCCTCGGAAAGCTCTTCCGCGATCAGCGCCTCTGGGACCTTCTCGTTGAAGCCATCCGTTACGGCGACCGCCCCGACGTGCGCGCCCGCCTCTTTCAAACCGTGGACAATATCGCCGACCGCCAGCGTTGCCAGGAATTGCTCGAAGAACGCGCGCTCGCTCACGATTCGATGGATGCCGCGAGAGTCCGCGCAATCCGCGAGGACATGGAACGCGCCGAGGCACGTCGCCTGCAACCTCACTTCATCGCCGGCTTTTTTCTCGAAGCCTTCCGGCTACTCGGCGGCGCCATCCACGAGCGCGAGGCGAAGCGCTATGAGATCACCCACGTTCCTGCCGTCATTCGCAACCGCGACCGTATGATCGGCACCGGGCAGCCGGTCCTTGCGCGCTACGAACGCATCACCTTCGAGAAATGCCTGATCGGCATTCAAGGCAAGCCGCTGGCCGAATTTGTCTGTCCAGGCCATCCGCTCCTCGACGCCACAATTGACCTGGTTCTGGAGCGGAACCGCGACCTCCTGAAGCGCGGCGCGCTCCTGGTCGATCCGGCGTCTACGAACTGGGGCGGCGATCAGATTCGAGTGCTCTTCTACCTGGAGCACTCGATTCAGGATGCGAGGTTGGACCGCTCAGGTAACCGCCGCGTCGTTTCGCGACGCATGCAGTTCGTCGAGATCGATAGCAGCGGCAACGTGCGGAATGCGGGTTACGCTCCGTATCTCGATTACAGACCGCTCGTCCCGGACGAGCGGGCGCCGCTTTCGAGTTCACTCGAGGCGGATTGGCTCAAAGCCGATCTCGAAAGCAAGGTCCTCGAGTACGCAGTAACCGAGCTGGTGCCGCACCATCTCGATGAAGTTCAGGGGCGCCGTCAGGAGCTCGTATCCAAAACTCTAGCCGCCGTGAAAGATCGTCTGACAAAAGAGATTAATTATTGGGACCACCGCGCCGAAGAGCTTAAGCTGCAGGAATTGGCGGGCCGAACGAACGCCCGCATCAACTCCGGCAAAGCCCGCCAGCGCGCCGATGATCTTCAGGCCCGTTTGCAAAAGCGCTCGGAAGAGCTGGAGCAGGAACGTCAGCTTTCACCGCTGCCTCCGGTCGTGATTGGCGGCGCGATAGTTGTGCCTCAGGGGTTGCTCGATCGAGCGAGAGGCGCTGGGGAATCCCGGTTGGCCGAGTTGGCTGAGCCGGCTGCATTCGCCCGCAACACAGCGCGGATCGAGCAACTGGCCATGGAAGCGGTTATCGAAGCCGAGAAGGGCCTGGGCTTCCAGCCGCGCGATGTAAGCGCCGAAAAATGCGGATATGATGTGGAGTCCCGAATTCCAGGCACGGGCAAATTACGCTTCATTGAAGTGAAGGGCCGGGCCAAAGGCGCGGAGACCGTCACCATCACCAAGAATGAAATCTTGACTGCATTCAATAAGCCGGACGATTTTATACTTGCCGTGGTCGAGGTGGATGGCGATCATTCCACTCCGCGCTATATCCGCCAGCCGTTCCAGCGCGAGCCGGATTTTGGGGTCACAAGCGTCAACTACGATTTAACGGACCTTATAGCCCGCGCAGGGGAGCCTGCGTGAGGCGCGACGAACTCGACGAGCTACACTTCATCAGCCCGGTTGATAACGTAGCATCCGTCCTCCAGCACGGAATTTTGTGTCACAATCATGCGGCCAGGGTCACTCACCGCTCAGTTGCCATGCCGGAGATACAAGAGCGGCGGAAGAAAGTCAAAATTCCTGGCGGAGACTGGCTCCACGAGTACGCGAATTTGTACATTAATGCTCGAAACAAAATGTTGTTTAAGCTCAAAGCACAAATAGGGGATGAACGGTTGTGTGTGTTGCGCATCACTACCGATGTTCTTGACCTTCCCGATGTTGTAATCGCCGACTGCAATGCTTCGAGCGACCATGTTCGCTTCTCTGCATCGCCGGACGGTTTGAGGCACATCGACAGCAGCGAGATCTTTGCAAGATACTGGACTCACCCAGACAACCCCTTCGAGGAAATGCGGCACGGATCTGTTATGTGCGCGGAAGTTCTTGTGCCGCACCGCGTCGATCCGCGTTATATCATAGGAGCATACGTATCATGCGAGCAGGCCTTAGGAGTTGTGCGCGAAAGCGCCCCGGGGCTTGAAGTGAGCATAAACCGTAATCTCTTCTTTCGGTAAAGGAGCAGAATTATGGTGAAGACCATTCAAGGCGACCTTTTCGAATCGCAAGCACAGACGCTTGTCAACACGGTGAACTGCGTCGGAGTGATGGGAAAAGGGATCGCGCTGGAGTTCAAGAAGCGTTACCCAGACATGTACGACGATTACGTCAAAAGATGCGAGGCTGGGAAGCTGATGCTCGGCAGGCCCTATCTCTTTCGACGTCTTGTTCCGCCCTGGATTTTGAATTTTCCAACGAAAGGGCACTGGCGGGCAGTGTCGCGCCTGTCCGACATAGTCAAAGGATTGGATTACTTGGAGCAACACTACCGCGAATGGGGCATCAGTTCGCTCGCGGTTCCGCCTCTTGGTTCTGGGAACGGCCAGCTAGAATGGCGCATTGTTGGTCCGACCCTGTACCGCCATCTGAGCCGACTGGATATTCCAGTCGAACTCTATGCTCCGCACGGAGCGCCCAAAGAGCAACTGGAGCCAAGTTTTCTCGAACAAATGCCGGAAGAAACCGGAGTGAGGACCCCCAAACTCGAAGTCTCAAGGATCAATCCAGCTTGGGTGGCGCTTCTTGAGATCGTGGCCCGGATTGAGCACGAACCATACCACTGGCCCGTCGGCCGGACAACGTTCCAAAAGATCGCGTTTTTCGCTACCGAATCCGGACTCCCCACAGGGCTCAAATATGTCAGGGGCAGCTACGGCCCCTTCGCCTCGGAGCTGAAATCTTTGCTTACACGTCTCGTTAACAACGGACTGTCTCGAGAGGAAAAGCTAGGTCAGATGTTCGCGGTGAAGCCCGGACCAACCTACGCGGACGCGGTCCGTCTCTATGCCGGCGATCTTAAGCGCTGGGAACCGCTCATTGATCGGATCACCGATCTTTTCCTACGCCTGCGCACCCCGCAAGCAGAGATCGCCGCCACGGTCTACTTCGTTGCGCGCTCGTTGGCGGAAAACAGTCCCGAGAAGCCCTCCGAGTTGGATGTTCTCGAAGAAGTGAAGCGATGGAAACTGAAGCGGCGCCCTCCCCTTCAGGAAGCTGACGTGGCCAGGAGCATCCGAAGCCTTGCCGCCCTGCGCTGGCTCGACGTAAAGCCAAGCGAGAATCTGCCCCTCCCGCACGAGGCCCGCGTAGATGCCTGAATACCGCAAGAAGCTGATCGAGGTCGCGCTGCCGCTGGAGGCGATCAACAAGGAGGCGGCGCGGGAGAAGAACATCCGGCATGGGCATCCGTCGACGCTGCACCTGTGGTGGGCACGGCGGCCTCTGGCGGCGTGCCGGGCCGTGCTCTTTGCATCGCTGGTGGATGATCCGTCCAGCCACCCCGAAGAGTTCTCCACAGAAGAGGCTCAGGAAGTGGAGCGCCAGCGCCTCTTTCGCATTATCGAAGAACTGGTGAAGTGGGAAAACTCGAACAATGAAACGGTCCTGAACGCGGCGCGTGCCGAGATTCTGAAATCGACGGGTGGTCAGCCACCGCCCGTGCTCGATCCCTTCTGCGGCGGAGGATCGATTCCGCTCGAGGCGCAACGGCTCGGCCTGGAAGCGCACGCCAGCGATCTGAATCCCGTCGCCGTCCTTATCACCAAAGCCCTGATCGAGATTCCGCCAAAGTTCGCCAGCAAGCCGCCGGTAAATCCCGAAGCGCGTGATAGGCTCGACCATTCGAAATCATGGCAAGGAGCGCAGGGCCTCGCGGAAGACGTGCGTTATTACGGGCAGTGGATGCGAGAGGAGGCCGAAAAGCGCATCGGGCATCTGTATCCGAAGGTCAAACTGCCGACGGAATACGGCGGCGGTGAAGCGACGGTGATCGCCTGGCTTTGGGCACGAACGGTAAAATGCCCCAACCCGGCGTGCGGCGCTCAAATGCCACTCGTTCGCTCGTTTTGGCTATCGACCAAGGCCGGCAGGAAGGCCTGGATCGAGCCAATTGTGGATAAGAAGCACAAGACCGTGCGCTTTGAGGTAAAAACGGGTAATGGCGAGCCACCGGAAGGAACCAAGCAGCGCGGGAAGAGTCGCTGCCTTCTTTGCTCCACGAACAACATCTCCGATGCTGCGCTCCGGGAGCAGGCAACACGGCACGGCATCGGAGTCCAGTTGATGGCGGTGGTGGCCGAGGGTTCCAGCGGCCGGATTTATGTCAGCCCCGATGCAACTCCGACAGCTCCTCCGAACGCGCCGAAGACAGGCTGGCTGGAGCAGCACCTTCCGGATAACGCCAGATGGTTTTCACCGCCCGGGTACGGCCTGAAGACCTACCGTGACCTCTTCACACCTCGCCAACTCGTGGCGCTGACGACGTTCAGTGATCTGGTGGGCGAGGCGCGCGAACGCGTGCTGGCCGAAGCGCGCAACGCCGGCATGCCCGATGA
Organism: Terriglobia bacterium; assembly: GCA_030040995.1. Taxonomy (GTDB): domain Bacteria; phylum Acidobacteriota; class Terriglobia; order UBA7540; family UBA7540; genus JASHON01. The sequence continues at coordinate 12,684 of JASHOS010000009.1, forward strand.
TGGCAAGCCCTTGAATGAGGGTGGCGCCGGCGCTAGTGCCTACTCCGATGCTGTGGCGACTTATGCGGGAATGGCCGTCAGTAGGCTCAGCGATATTTGCAATGCCCTGTGCCGATGGGAAGTCTCAAAGACGCAGGTTCGAAATCTATTTGGCAGGCAAGCTATTCCGATGGTATGGGACTTTGCCGAGCCGAACGTTTTCGCAGGCGCTGCGGGCGATTATGGTGTCTCGCTCAATACAATAACGAAGGTGATCCGGGCTAGCGTGTGCGGGGTAGCTAGTCAGGTTAAGCAACTCGACGCCACCGTAGCGATCAACGGAATCACGAAACCGATCGTCAGCACTGATCCGCCATATTACGACAACATTGGATACGCTGACCTCTCGGATTTCTTTTACGTCTGGCTGCGCCGGTCGCTCGGAAAGATTTATCCTGACATCTTCAGTACGCTGCTCACACCCAAGGCACAAGAATTGATCGCAACACCCTACCGATTCGAGGGCGACAAGGGAAAGGCTGAACGGTTCTTCGAGGAAGGCTTGGGAAAGGCTTTTGCCTGCATGCGTGAGGCGCAGCATCCCGATTATCCGCTCACGGTCTTCTACGCTTTCAAACAGGCCGAGTCAGACGAAGAGACCGACGAGGAGAACGGTCCGGCCGCAATGCCTGTTTCAACCGGTTGGGAAACGATGCTCGAGGGATTACTGAAGGCCCGGTTTGCGATTACGGGGACGTGGCCGATGCGGAGCGAACTGGCTAACCGGCCTATTGCCAGCGGCACTAATGCGTTGGCGTCCTCAATCGTACTGGTCTGCCGTCCCCGCGGAGCGGACGCACCGCTTGCCACACGGCGCGAATTCATCAATGCGCTGAAGTCCGAACTTCCCTCCGCCCTCAAGAACCTGCAACGTGGCAACATCGCTCCCGTGGACCTGGCGCAGGCCGCGATCGGCCCCGGCATGGCAGTGTTTTCCCGCTACTCGAAGGTAATCGAGGCAGACGGCTCGCCGATGACCGTGCGAACGGCGCTTGGGCTCATCAACCAAACACTCGACGAAGTCCTGGCCGAGCAGGAAGGTGAATTCGATTCGGACACGCGCTGGGCCGTCGCATGGTTTGAGCAGTTTGGCATGAATGACGGTCCGTACGGCGTGGCCGAAACCCTCTCGAAGGCGAAGAACACGGCTGTGAACGGCCTCGAAGAAGCAGGAATCCTCAATGCGAAGGCCGGCAAGGTTCGGCTGCTTGGGCTAAGCGAGCTTAACGGAGATTGGGATCCAACCACGGGTCGCCGCCTGACAGTCTGGGAAGTAACCCATCAGCTCATTCGGGCGCTCGACAAGAACGGCGAAGCAGGCGCGGCGGAGCCGCTCCGCAAAGTGGGCGCGCTCGGCGAAACCGCTCGCGACCTCGCGTATCGGCTTTACGGCGTTTGCGAGCGCAAGAAATGGTCGCAAGAAGGCTTGGCTTATAACAGCCTCGTGATCGCCTGGCCAGAAATCGTGAAGCTCGCGCGATCCGAACGTCCGAAGGAGACCCAGGCTTCCCTCGGGCTGTGAGGATTGCCCGCGATGTGAGCGGGGTGGAAAATATAACTAGATAATTGGGCAATGCGAGAGGGAGGATGAGGTGAGGATGGAGACAAGGAAGCGCTACTACATAGAGCGAACGGATGATGGCCGGTACGCTGTACGACGCGAATCGTCAAACCGAGCATCGGGCATCTTTGATACCCAGCGCGAAGCCATCGAGCGGGCCAGAGAGCTTAATCCTCACGACCGTCCGGACGTAGAACGCGTTAGAGATACTGCGCTCGAAGAACGCCTTAGCATCAACACATCGCCGCGAACTGCACGTGCGCTCTCCGCACAGAAAGTCGGGCGGCCTACCATGCGGTTCTATTCCTTCCAGATTGTGATCGAAAAGGAGCCTGAGGATGAGGGCTACTACGCTTATACAGGCTGCGGAAAAACTCGACGCCGCCGCGAACGTAGCGCCGGCATCTTGCCGGCCTCCGTTGAATTGAAGGGAGTTGCCGGCTGGAAGCCGGCGCTACGTCAACTCCCGAAGGAGTTTTTCCGCAGCCGGTATAGCCCCACCTTGCCTGGCTGCTTCTCGAACGGAAAATCCATCGAAGAAGCGCGCCGGAACATCCGGGAAGCGATCGAACAACACATGGTAACCCTCACGGCGCACACCCAGCCGATTCCACAAGATGACCGTTTGGTGCACGTCGAGGAGCTGACAGTCGGAGTTCCGGAATGAGCCGCATGCCGCAACACCCCGCAGCATAGAGAAAGAGAGGTCGACTTATTATGACAGAGATGAATTACGGGGAACGCATCGTTCGCAACCCGCGCATCTGCGGCGGCGCGCCTGTATTCAAGGGCACGCGTGTGCCGCTCCGCACCGTGCTCGCAAGTCTCGCAGCGGGCGACTCGCCGGAGGAGATCCTGGCGGACTTCCCGAGCTTGAGCGCCGAAGACATACGTGCCGCCATTGCTTTCGCAGCGGCGTCGGCAGCAGAGGATATTCCTGTTCCTGC
>JASHOS010000084.1 GCA_030040995.1 Terriglobia bacterium
TTGCCGTCCTTCCGTCGCTTCTTGCTGCGCAAAAACATCGTCAGTGCGCATCCTGGCAAATCCTGGGCATTGATGTAAAGGGGGTAGGTCGGCACTACAGCCGCCCGCCTTAAGGGTGAACTGATCCGGAAGAGGTTAGATCGACGCAGTGATCAAATTCGCTCCGCACCGCGCCGTATCTGCGAAAGTCAGGCTAACCTCGGCCGTCGCGGTAGGGACGCCAGTTGCCCAGCGCCCCCCGCACGGATCCGTACGGGCGCTCACTAGCGCATACGGCTCTTACCGCGGATAATGGCGTCGAAGCCCAAAAGCTGCTTCCCGCACACAGTTCAGCCCAGCTAAGGCGTTCATCCAGCTTTGCATCTGGCACGCGGCCGTCTGCCCCGTGTTCTCCTTGGTCGGTCGCCTTCCCTCCATGCCCTCCGCCGGCGTGGAACTACCGCCTTTGTTCGGGCACTTCGCAGGTACTACGCAACCGTCCGACTCCCTACCCGCGTTCATGTCGAGCTTATGGCTCATCACCTTCCTCGACCGGCCCGCTCCCATCTTCGGGTCGGGCACGGGTAGGGCCTCCCGGTTCTCGCGCGTGGAGGTTCCATGCATGTCGGGGGTCTTAGACCTCGCAGGTCCTGTGGGTGCTCGCGATGGCGCGCCCACCAGTGTTGCCTTCCCCACGAATAAACAAGGTCAGCATCCTGATTTCCAGACATTTCGCGGCTCTATACCCCGCCTACATGTGCCCCTGTCAACGCTTCGCGTCCGGCCTCACGACCGCCCACGCATGACTCGGGGTCGGTGTGGCTCGCTAGGCCTTCACCGTACGGCTCTTGCATCCGCTCCTCCACGCCGGTTTATCCCGGCGCACTTATTCGTGCCTCAATGCCACGACCGGATCGACCTTCGCCGCCCGGCGCGCCGGAATGTAGCAGGCAAGCAATGCCACGCTGGTGAGGATGAGCGACACAGCAACGAATGTAAGCGGGTCAGCGGCCTTGATGCCGAAAAGCAGGCTAGACACGAAATGCCCCAGCGCCAACGCACCAAATATTCCGATGACTAAGCCTGCCAGCGTGACGGATATTCCTTCGCCTATTACAAGCCCGAGAACATCGCGGCGCTGAGCACCCAGAGCGATACGAACTCCAATCTCTTGCGTGCGCTGGCCAACCCAATGTGCCAGGACGCCGTAAATACCGACAGCCCCAAGAGCCAAAGCGACGAAAGCAAATCCAACCAGGAGCCACGCGTCGAAGCGTCTCTGTGCCTCGGGTGTTGCGAGCACCGAGTCCGCCGTGTCCATGTGACTGACGACCAGGTATTTATCAAATGAGCGGATTTCCCCGCGGACCTGCGCCGCCAGTCTCCGCGGATCTCCTGTGGTGCGGATTACGATTTCATCGCTCGGATCGAATCCGGATGGTACGTAGGCCATGGGAACGGGATCTCTTTCCAGTCCTTGTTCCCGAACGTCACCGACCACCCCAACTACCGTGAACCAGGCGCCTTTGAAATTGGGGTCGGCAAATCTAAACTGCTGGCCAAGAGGATTTCCTGTTGCCCAATACCGGCGCGCCATAGCCTGATCGATGATCGCGACAGGCGCTGCTTTCTGTGCCGTGTCCATGCGATTGAACTCCCGGCCACGCAAGAGGGGGATTCCCATCGTTTTGAAAAAATCAGGGCTGGCTTCGGAATTCAGGAGAAGTGGCTTTGCGGCTGACTCTGCCGGCATGAGTCCCTTTATCTCAAAGGGAGTTCTGTACATCTCATCGGGAAACAGGACGAACGAAGCGGAGGCAATGGAGTTAACCCCCGGCATTGCTCCCAGGCGCGCGAATAAGTCGGTCATTTCTGCGGCGCGACCAGCGTTTTCTCCCGATGCGTTCGTTGGCAGTGGCCATATACGGAAACTTAGAATGCGGCCCGCATCGAATCCGGGGTTTTCGCTGAGGATTCGGCGCAGGCTACGGATCAACAGACCCGAGCCCACCAGGAGAATAAAAGCGATTGAAACCTCCGCCATCACAAGCGCCTTGCGCGTTAGCTGCGCGACCGGCATCGAACTTCCTGAGCTTTGCTTGAGCACCGGAGCCAATTCAATTCGCGACACGCCAAAAAGCGGAAAAACGCCGCAGATGAGCGCTGCGATGATGGTGACGGCGGCCGTATAGGCGAGCACCCGGAGCTGGAGCACGTCCCCGTTGAGTTTTCCGATGTCGGGATTGAGCTTCGAGACAAGACTCACGCTCCACGAAGCCAACAAGACGCCCAATAGCGCGCCGGATGAAGCTAGCAAAAGGCCCTCGCTGACAAGTTGCCTCGCCAGGCGCCGGCGGGTGGCCCCGAGTGAGAATCGAACTGCAATTTCCTTTTGTCGTGCCGCCATACGGCCAACGATCAGGGCCGCCGTATTCAGGCATGCAATCAGCAAGACTGCTGCGATGAATGCCCAAAGCACCAGGACCCCTTGCCGTACTCTTTCTGCGAGCTGCCGGCGAAGGGGCACAATGCGAACACCCACTCCCCGATCAAATGCCGGATATTCGGTGCCCAGCCTGCTTGCAATCGTGTTCATCTCTGCCTGTGCTTGCGCCCAAGCTACACTGGGCTTGAGCCTGCCGATGACTGCCATATTGGGATATTCCCGCGTTTTAGTTCGCATGAATGCGTTCATCGCGCGAGGTCTCCATACTTCCGTTCCGCCCGGGAACGCAAAGCCGCGAGGCATCACGCCAATAATGGTGGCTTCTCCACCGTTAAAGTTCTTGCGCTGCCCAAGAATATGCGGGTCCGCTCTAAATCGCGTTTGCCACAGGCCGTAGCTGATCAATACCACGTCGGCGCGGCTGGGTATGGATTCATCGAGTGCAAATCCGCGGCCCAGCATGGGGCGTACGCCTAACACCGAAAAGAAATTCGTAGAGACCAAAGCGCTGGGAACAAGCTCTATGCCGTCCGGAGCGGGCAATGTTGTTGACGTCCCGGAGCCGGTTAGAAAGTTCTTGCCGAACATGATGAAGGCCATGTCTTTGAAGTCGTGGCTTTGGGCCCGCCAGTCAGCATAATTGGGATAAGAAACGGCACCTTCGTTTTCGCCCGTTTGCTTATTCTGCTGCCACAAGAAGGCCAGGCGGTCGGCGTGCGGATAGGGCAGGTGGCGAAAGAAAGCCGCGTTCGCCAGACTGAAGATCGCGGTGTTCGCGCCGATGCCGAGCGCCAAAGTAATGACAGCCACTGCCATGAAGCCGCGATTGCGCCGCAGTTGTCCCAGGCCGTAATGAATGTCTTGCCAGAGATTTTCGAGGAAAGGGAATGTCCACATTTCGCGGTTTGCCTCCTTCGCGCGCGTTGCGCTGCCGAACTCCCGTCGCGCGGCGTAACGTGCTTCCTCGCCCGGCACGCCTTGTTCCATCAGCTATTTCTCGCGCATGGCGAGGTGGAATTGCAGTTCGTCATCCAAATCGCGGTCAAGCTGCCGTCGGCGGAACAGCGCCCTAATTCGCAGCCAGATTGCAATCACCCATTCGGGAATCATGGTACCTCGTGGCGCAGCATTCGCCCTTCAACGCTGCCGCTTTTTGGAGTACGGCAGTTGGTAGCGCAGACCTGCGCTGCTTGCGGGTCTGCGGCTTCTCCCTCAAATCTCGGACAAGCCGCGAATCCTGCGTAGCAGGACGGCACTCCGCGCTACGCCGCTCCAAACTGGAATGCCGAGCGTGCCTTAAACCAGATCGCGCCCGTATGAGTGACATCATACACTGAGGGAAGTATGGCTCTTCCCAGCGTCGATTTCAAGGAGGATTCTGCAATCGCGGTAATTGCTCAATTTCGGGCGCGTAGCGCCGGGCTTTAGCCTGGCACGTACCGGCCTAGAGATCGGCGCCACACAGCGGGCGAGCCCGAAACTGGGAAGCTGTGAACTTATTGCTTTCAGCCTGTCATCCTGAGTCCTTCGTGTGTCATTCTGATCCAGCCGAGCGGGAGAAGAATTCCGGTATTTCGCTCAGGTAAACTCCGCGAAGGATCACGGCATTTTCTTTCAAGCAAATACAGGGATGCTTCGCTGCGCTCAGCATGACATACAGCGAGTGCGCGAATGCCGACCTGAAGGTCGGCGCTACATCACAAGCCCGCGCTCTCCTGCATGAGAGATGGCGAGTATGTCATGCCCCAGATTGGCAGCCGATAGGCTGTGGACGCTCAGCATGACAGATTCGAATAATTCACAGCTTCTGAGGGATTGCAGGTCTCGTAGGGAAAAGCCAGCCGGGCGATGCTCGCTCTATGGTAGAGTCATATCGTGCGCTTTGGGCGCCGCCAGTCCGCGGGAAGGGCTGAGCCCACCTGAATAGTTGCATCTGACAACCACCTTCATGGTGATCTTCTTTCGCCCGAACGAGCGGACATCGGGCAAGGTGGGCCGACCAGGCCCAGAGGAAGTCATCATGCCCCGATCTTATCGTGCAACGCCCACACGTAAGCTGCCTAAAAAACCTAGTTTCAATCAACTGAAGAAGCAAGCGAAGGACCTATTAAAGGCCTGTCAGGCGGGCGACGAAACTGCCATTAATGAAGTACGCCGTTCTGACCGAACTCGAGGAGCCAACCATAAGCTGGGGCGCGATGCCGACGGCCACAATCGAGAGCCGTCTTCGCGACCATGGTGCTCACTAGCCAAGGGCTTCGCCCCTGATATCCCGTAGCGCCGACCTTTAGGTCGGCACCTGCCGGGCTAAACCCGGCGCTACAAAACACGAACAAAATTCTCATTTTCGGAAACGTGAGGTCAAAATTGGCAGCGAGCTCGGAAGGCCCAAAACTGCGCAGAGAGCTGGGGTTGGTACAGGCGACGGCCCTGGCGATTACCGACATGGTCGGCATTGGGCCCTACATCACGATTCCGCTTTTCTTGGCAACCATGGGCGGGCCCCAGGCGATGCTGGGATGGCTGGTGGGAGCGGCGCTCGCCTTCTGCGATGGCCTGGTGTGGGCGGAGTTGGGAGCGGCCATGCCCAAGGCGGGTGGCAGCTATCATTACTTACGGGCGGCATATGGTCCCCTAAGCGCGGGCCGTTGGCTCTCCTTTCTTATGGTATGGCAAATCATTTTTTCTGCCCCCCTATCGGTTGCCAGCGGGAGCATTGGGTTTGCTGATTATCTCCACTACCTTCTACCTGGCCTCACCTCGTGGGATCTTCGCGTCATCGCCGCGGCTTTCCCGCTCCTTCTCGTTGTCCTGCTCTACCGGCGCGTCGGAGTGATTGGCAAAATCTCCGTAGTGCTGGCCATAGGAGTGTTGTTAGGTTGTCTGTGGATCATCGTAGCCGGAGCGCCCCATTTGAGCGCCGCGCGGCTGCTCGCCTTTCCGCCCCACGCTTTTCGCCTGAGATGGATTTTCTGGGCCGGACTTGGCCATGCCACGCTTTACGCCCTCTATGACTATTTTGGTTACTACAATGTCTGCTATCTGGCGGAGGAAATTCGCAACCCGGGGTGGGTGATCCCGCGTGCCATCATGGGATCCATTATCGTCGTGGGCGCTTTGTATATCATGATGACGTCATCTTTCATCAGCGTTGTCCCCTGGCATAGATTGCTGCAAAGCAAGTTCATTGCTGCCACTTATATTCAAGCGCTTCAGGGTGCCGCAGCCGGGAAGGTAATGACCGTCCTGTTGCTCTGGATTGCGTTTTCCTCGGCCTTTTCTTTATTGCTCGGTTATTCCCGTATTCCTTACACGGCGGCCGAAGACGGAAACTTCTTCCGTGTCTTCGCTAAGCTTCATCCCGAAGGCCAATTCCCGCATGTTTCCCTGGTGACGCTCGGCATCATTGCTGCTGTTTTCAGCCTGGGAAACCTCAGCGAGGTCATCGGAAGCTTAATCGCCGTGCGAGTTCTCATTCAATATCTGCCTCAAACCATAGGCTTCTTCTTATTACGGGTTCGAGCCCCTAAGATGAACCGTCCCTTCCGAATGTGGTTCTATCCCGTTCCCGGAGTTGTTTCCCTTTTGGGATGGTTGTATGTCCTGGGGACGGCGGCGCGCCGCTCACTTTTTTTCGCTGCCGCCGTGCTGGTGATTGGAAGCGCTGCTTACGCGTTTCGCGCACGAAAACGCGGCGAATGGCCATGGGAGGGCAGGTAGGTGACAGGTGTCAGAAAACAGGAAATGACGCCGGTTACCCCGGCTTGATGGAAAACGTTGACGATCTGCCCGCCACTAAAGTTCGCTGAAATTTCACAGGAATTTAATGGCAGCTTCATCGATCTGCCGTTTACTTGGTATGGCGGATCAGAAAGCCAGGTAGCGTTACGGATCCTCACTATAGGAGCGCATCGAAGCCCTGAGCGGACGAAGCGACGGAGTGAACAACGGACGGCCATCAATTGAAGGGCAAGCCGGCGTTTGCGTGCATGGGAGCCTCGCTTCCAGGGTTTGGGAGCGTGAGGACGGCATGCGAGACACCGAGCTCGCAAAGTGCAAGCCTCGGGCTCCCCGGGTGGCCTTCATTTATTTCGACGCCGGAGGTGGGCATAGGAGCGCCATGAGGGCGCTTTGTACCGTCGCCAGCGAGCAGAAGTGCTCGTGGGACATCACGTGCGTCAACTTGCAGGAACTGCTGGACCCGCTTGATCTTACCCGAAAAGTGACAGGAGTCCGCGCTCAGGACGTTTACAATCTTCTCTTACGAAAAGGATGGACTCTCGGCGCCGCGCGGCTCCTGCCGCTCCTGCACGCCGCGATCCACCGCTACCATTCGGATATCCTCGGCATTCTTGAGCGATATTGGCAGAGCACACAACCGGACTTGGTTGTTTCGCTCGTACCTCACTTCAATCGGCAACTTGCAGAAAGCGTGCGGTTCGCGATTCCCGGCGCCCGATTTGTCACACTACTTACCGATTTCGCCGATTATCCGCCGCACTTCTGGATTGAGCCTGACTGCCAGTATCTGATCTGTGGAACGGAATACGCGGTGCAGCAAGCGCTCTCGATGGGGCATTCACCACACTGCGTGTTTCTCACTTCCGGCATGATCCTCGATCCCATTTTCTACCGACAGTCCTGTGTGGACCGCCTCCAGCAAAGAAAGTACTTGGGCCTGGAGCCAGATCGAGTGACCGGCTTGGTCATGTTTGGCAGCCAAGGATCGCGGGTGATGGTTGATATTGTTCGACGGCTAAGGCGTTCGGATCGATTGCAACTGATCTGCATAGCAGGACGGAATCCTGGGCTGGAGGTAGCCCTTCGCAAGGTAGGGTTTCAAATTCCTATCCACATTGTGGGCTTTACCTCGGAGGTTTACCGATACATGCAGCTTTCCGACTTTTTCATTGGCAAACCCGGCCCGGGCAGCATCACCGAGGCACTGCACATGGGACTACCCGTGATTGTGCAGCGAAACGCCTGGACGCTGCCCCAGGAACGATTCAATACCGAATGGATAAGGGAAAAGGAATGTGGCATCGTGGTCCACAGCTTTAGGGAAATCAGTAGCGCTATCGAGCGTCTCATGCAGCCGGCCGCGTTCGCCCGATATCAAGCCAACGCTCGTGGCATGAAAAACCGTGCGGTATTTGAAGTCCCAGAAATTCTCGACCGTATCCTTCAAAGACCAGAAGAGGGGCGGTCGCAAGGCTACCCGGCAATGGAGCATTCAGACCGGTATCTGCCTGAGGTCCCACCCGAGCATATCCAAACCCAACATGGCTAGCTTCTGCGACCTCTTTGATCAGACGCCGTACGCATGCCCTGACACATTGATTATTTCTGATCTGCATCTCGGCTCCGCAGTCAGCCGTGCGAAGGACGCCTATAATCTGCTCCGGAGCAAGTCCTTCCGGCGTCTTATCCTTCTTGGCGATATTTTCTGCGATCTTAACTTCCGGCGCCTGAACAAAGAACATTGGGAACTGCTCTCCTACATCCGTAAGCTCTCTAATCCAAAGCGGAACGTTAACATCGTTTGGGTGGAGGGAAACCACGACCGGGGGCTCGCCGAAGTCATGTCGCACCTGGTGGGGATACGCGTATACCAAGAGTACTCATGGACGTTCAACACCCACCGTTACCTCGCCGTCCACGGACACCAATTCGACCGGTTCCTTGTGAACAACGCTGCCCTCAGCACGGTGGTAGAGGCGGTTTACCTGCAGCTTCAGAAACTCGGCTCAAACCGTAAGGCACTTGCCAGGTTCTTGGACCGTCAAAACTCGAAATGGCTGCGACTTTCCCCCAAGGTGGCCCGCGGCGCTCTTGCCTATGCGAAGATCCGCGGGGCCGACGTGGTGTTTTGTGGACACACACACAACTCGATGCAGTCGGAATGGAACGGTATTCGCTATTTCAACTCGGGCTGCTGGACCCATGAAAGGCCCACCTACATTTCAGTCGACGAATCGGGCGTCCGGATTTACGAGTACGAAGCCGAAGAGCCCGATTTGGTCTTGGCCGCAGCCGGACCCGCCAAAGTGGGCGACGGGCAGGCAACAACTTGGCCGTAGTAAAAGACGCGCATAACAGGCGTATCCTGGTACGGATCGAGCGGTGCCGAAGCCTCCCGGAAGACAATAGACGGCTCTAGCCGCTGTGGCTTTCGGGCGCTAACTGTTGCCCGAGCAGAAACATTCCTTCGTAATGCACAATCGTGAGATCGTCGCCGTCGTATTGGGCAGAAAATCCAGCGCGATCACCCGGAATCGCTTCCTCAATGAGCCGTCGAGCTTCCTGGTAGCGCCGGTTCGAGGCCTCGACTCCGGCGCGAAGCATCCAGCGATGAAACGAGCGCGGCCGGGGCTTCAGCGTCTGGCGCAAAACAGAGAGACCATGCTCCTCGAAGAGCTTCAAGAACGTGGTGAGCCGAAGCGAGGCAGCGTGAGAAGGATCGCGCATGACCTCGATGCGATTGTGAAGTTCCCATTTCTCATCGCTCTCAGGGCCTAGGGTGTCCGCAATCAACAGCCGGCCTTCTGCTTTGGAAACGCGCTTCATTTCTTCTATCGCAGCTTCTGGCCGGGGCATATGGTGGAGAGCAAATTGGCACATGATGAGGTCGAAAGCAGCGTCAGGGTAGGGCAGACGCTCGCACTCGCCCTGGTCGAAGCAGGCGTTGGTGATGCGGAGCTGAGCCTGAAAGGCAAGGGCCTGTCGAAGCATGGCGTGGGTCAGGTCGATGCCCCGCGCGAAATGCACGTGCGGCGCCATGGCGAAGACGAGCGCTCCTGGCCCGCACGCCACGTCCAAAGCGATCTCATCCGGCTGCGGCTTCGCAAAGGCGACACGCTCGGCCAGCATCTCGGGCGTGTCCCGTGTGGCGAAAGTTGAGAAGGCCTCGGCGGTCTTCGTAAATTGCTTTTGCACAATTCCGGCGTGCTTTTTGGACATGAAATAAGCATAACAGTATGCGTGTAGATTGTGGGTCTTGCCGTCCGTCAATAGCCGTTCGTGTTCGCATGCGCCGACACGCGAGCATGTTGCTGGCAACCGTAGCTCGAACGACTTGCCCCTTTCAGTGCCGATCTAATGTAGAGCGGAAGGTGATCGGCTCTGATGTTGGCAAACGCCAGAAGCAGGAAGACGGCAGGGCCGAGAAAGGCAATGTTCACCAGCCAGCCTCTTTGATCCGAGGTGAGGTGGCTTCCTGCCCAACGGCTCATAAGGTTCAGCGCCACCATGGACCCGATGCCATACAGCAGCGTCTGATTGATTGGGCACGCTCGGCGATGATATGCGGCAAGCAGGACCGCCATCGCGAGACCGAAGCTCAGCACATCGGCAATCGACCAGAGCCGGCGCAGCCAATACGGGCATCCTAAAACTAACCCGTAGGCTGAAACGAGCTGCATGGAAACTCCCAAACAGAGCCACCAGGCGAAAATACCGTTCTTGCGGTGAAGATTGTAATGGAGATATACGAGCGACAGGAGAAAAAGAACTGTAGATGAAGCTATCCAAAAACCGATGATCTTGGTCACTGGGGACCTCCTGTGCGGAAGGCCCCCGGCTCGCAAGCTCTCCGGCTATCGGTGCGGCGACATGGGCGGTCTGGGCCACATAACGGATCATCTCCCCTCTGTCCCGTCGTTACTGGGGACAAGAGAAGCATACCGTTTCCGGGAGTGGCCTTCCGGGTATAGATTGTATTTCGAGCGTGAAACCTAAAGAACGGTTTGGACATTTGATACATTTGGTACGTATGCTACCGTCTCTGCGAAAAAAAACTATTGAGGACAATCCGCACGCAGGCGCCGGACGAATTCTTCCACGGGCTGCTCGATGCTGTTTTGCTGCTCGAGAATGTCAAGCACGCGCTCGAGGACCATTGCCAGCACCTCCGATCGTTTTCTAAAACTGTTATCACACCATATCTCCAGCGTGCGGAATTTTGATGCTGAGACACGCGCGCACACCGGCATTTCCATCTTTTCCCTTTTCTTGGTCATCGTGACGTTTCCGTATCCTGAATTTCCTGGCAACCGCGGCGCGGCGTCAAAACCCGCCTGAGCCCGCGCGCTGGCGGGCACAGATACTCTCTGCCCACCAGCACAGACGCTCGCGACAGCTCCGCTTGGCATGGAACCGCAGGGTGAAGCTGGATAGGATTCCCAGGGAGCGTGCGCGTTATCCGTCATCACTTGTGAACGAGTAAATGGGTTACTCATGAGCAAACAGTACCTGACGGAATCGAGACAGTGGAGACAAATGAGACAGTTTTTTTCTTAGGGGCTTCCAAGGGTTGATCGCAATTGGGGTGTGACTCAAGCCCACGGTCAATTCAAGAGCGACTTGACCTTGGCTACCGCCTGACAGGGGCTGCATCCCGCACGAATTTCATCGGCTTGCCGTCCGTCCAGGGGTGATAGTGTTCGGCGAAGCTAATTCGCTCGTCCATAGGAGGATGAGTAAATACCCAGAATTCGATAAACCGATTGGGATCAGGGTCGGAAAGATCATCGGCGGCGAGGATTTGAAAGGAAGATACCATGCTGGCGTTCGGATCAGGCACGATGCCGTAAGTCAGCTCAAGCCCGTATTGATCGGCTTGGTGTTCATAGTGGCGCGAGATTGCACCATACAGCGGCGAAGCCAGAAACATGATCACGGTTAGCACGAACATCACTAAAGGCAGGCTCGCCAAGTCTCCTAATCGATCAATCCCAGTGGCAGCGCCTGTGTGTTCGACGACCGCGGTAAGAACGATTGAACCAATAAAGAACCAACCCAGAGCAATCAGTTCGTCCCAGGAAAACTCTTTGAGAACATGGTGGAGCACATAATGTCCGGTCTCATGGCCCAGTACCGAAAGTGTTTCGTCGGGCGTCAGGCTGTCGAGCGTCGTATCCCAGACTACGACGTGCGCGCTCTTGCCAATGCCGGAGACGTAGGCATTCAGCGCCCGCGTTTTGGCGCTGGCATTCATTTCGTAGATTCGGGACTCCGGGATGCTGATGCCGGCGTGACGCAGCATTTTTTCAATACTGCCGCTCAGCGCCGGATCCGTCGCCCCGAGTGGTGTGAACTTGAAATAGAGCGGCTCAACGACAAAAGGCTCAATGAACATCACGAAAAGTGCCGGCGGAATCAGTGCCAACCAGAAAAACAGCCACCAGCGCTTCGGACTGCGCCGAACGATCCGGTAGAACAACCATACTACGAGGACCGTAGCCAGTACCGTCAGCCCGAAAGTCTTTCCCCAGTCTCCCAGCCAGGCGCCGAAACTCTCGGTGGAGAGACCAAACCGGCGTTCAGTAATAAACCCGCCATAGAAATCCAGTGGAAACTCCAACACGCTGACGACAAACCAGAAAATCGGAATAAAAAGAAGGCACTGAATGAATAACCGGCTCGATACCTTTCCAGCGAGCTTTCTGAGCCAGAGGCCAAACCCGTCCCGCCAAAGAAAGCCGAAGATCGCCAGAGACAAAGCCACACCGCCAAAATACAAGGCGTATTGCACCTGCGAGTAACGGATGGCCTTAGCCCGTATTTGGGGAGAGTGCGCGTACAGGGACGGCATCGAAGACGGCGTGGAAAAAGCCTGTCGGTTTGCGGAAGCGAGAGGCTCCCTTGGAAAGCAGAGTGACGCGAAGAATAACGAGATAAGAAGAACCAGCGGCAGTTTAAGAGCCACTGACCGGTCAGGGCGGATCAGGAACATGAACGGCAAGAGAGAAACAATTCCTTTCCCGCCAGTCTTATCGTTACACGCAGTCATCACGTCTGGAGGGGCGCGCTTTCAACCCAGGCGCCGCGCAGCATTCGTAGTATTTTCACGCCTTCGCACCATGAGCACTTTGTCACCGCGATGTTGCTCAGGGCGCGAGGCCATTATGAGAAATAAGAGGCTCTTCTCGGCGGGGTTAGAACCGAGTTAAAACTTCGCCCTTGCAGTTCTCGCCCGGAATTAGCCCATCATAGTGAGAAAGCTGGCTAGTTCCTGTAAGTATCAGGGAAAGCATCATATTACGGTAAAAGCGACTTGACAATAGCGGAGAGCATTCTCTAGGATGAAAGTTCTTGCATTTCCAGGAGATGCGCGTGATTAAGCACGACATAGTGAACGAGGTTGTGGACCGCACCGGCATCACCAAGACTAAGGCCGAAATTGCCGTTGAAACGGTATTCGAATCCATGAAAAAGGCCTTGGGAAAGGGTGACCGTATCGAGTTGCGCGGCTTCGGGGTGTTTAACGTTAAGCCTCGCAAAACTGGCATTGGCCGCAATCCGAGAACGGGAGAAGAAGTAAGCATCCCGCCGGGAAAGGCCGTTCGCTTTAAGCCGGGAAAAGACCTTCAGTCAATCTGAGATGGATTTCTGCTATTCTCAAGCTGCAATCTAACTCCCCCTGTTCCCACCTGCTGACATGGACGCGACGATGGCTGACGTGTTTCATCGGACCAGCATACCGCCGCCTGAGCTACGAGAACTTCCACAGGCGAGCGGAAAGCGGGGAGTCTCAGGCGGCGTGGCCGCTTATTTAGCCCGTTGCCTCGGCTCCTTACCCTTTTGCATTCTGCTGTTTGCTCTTACGGTCCTTAGTACACTCATTGTCGGAGTCCACCTTGAAGACAACTTTTCACACAATCTTCCTGTTTTCGATCTGGATATCTCGTGGAGATTCTTTACCGGTTTGCTGAATCATCCGAGCCGTCTCTCGGCCGGGATACCCTACGCTTTCACGCTTATCCTCATCCTGCTCGCGCACGAGATGGGGCATTATCTGACTTGCCGGCATTACCATATCGATGCTACCTACCCTTACTTCTTCCCTGCCCCAACGCTGATTGGGACATTTGGCGCGTTTATCCGCATCAGGTCCCATGTTGCCACAAGGGAAGAATGGTTCGACATTGGGATTGCCGGACCTATCGCTGGCTTCGCCGTGACTATTCCTGCGCTGGTCATTGGAGTCTGGCATTCGAGGCGTGTGCTGACGCCACTGCCGCCGGATACGATCACACTGGGCCAGCCAGCGGCCGCCCGTCTGCTCTCCCACTTGCTCCATCCCGCCATTTCGCCCGGCGTGCTAAACCTTTCTCCAGTAGGATGTGCTGCGTGGGTGGGCCTCTTCCTCACGGCATTGAACTTGCTTCCAATGGGTCAGCTCGACGGAGGCCACATTGTGTACGTGGTCTCGGGAGCCAGGCACAGGTTCGTCTCTTTCGGCCTCTTCGCGGCGCTCATTCCTCTGGGCATCTTCTTTTGGCGGGGCTGGCTTCTCTTTGCGGTATTGATGCTCTTTCTTGGCCTCCGCCATCCTCCTCCGCTAATTGCTCCTGACCGGCCGCTCGACGGAACTCGGAGGGCCCTGGCATTTGCCGCTCTCGCCGTGTTTCTTCTTTGCTTTACAATCAATCCTTTGGCCGTTTGTTAGAACTCCTGATCAGGAGAAAAGATGGCTGACGAAAAGACCTATC
This sequence comes from Terriglobia bacterium, assembly GCA_030040995.1. Taxonomy (GTDB): domain Bacteria; phylum Acidobacteriota; class Terriglobia; order UBA7540; family UBA7540; genus JASHON01. The sequence continues at coordinate 13,918 of JASHOS010000084.1, forward strand.
ATATGGCCCCGAAGGAGTTCCAACGTTACGGGAAGGCGGTCATAGATTGGATTTCCAGCTATCAGGCGCGAGTCGAATCCTTTCCTGTGCTTTCGCAGGTCGAGCCCGGCCAGATCCGCAGCACGCTCCCACCCGATCCCCCAAAATCAGGCGAGCCGTTTGAGGCCTTGCTTGCGGACGTCGAGAAGCTGATCCTGCCGGGAATAACGCATTGGCAATCGCCGAATTTTTTCGCCTTTTTCCCCGGAAATGTATCAGGCCCGAGCATCCTGGGCGAGCTGCTTTCAGCGGGACTGGGCGTCCAAGGCATGTTGTGGGCAACAAGTCCCGCCGCGACCGAGCTCGAATCCCACGTGCTCGACTGGCTCGCAAGCATGCTCGGGTTGCCGGCGCATTTCCTCTCTTCGGGCAGTGGCGGAGGCGTGATCCAGGATACGGCTTCCAGCGCTTCTCTCTGCGCGCTCCTCGCGGCGCGCGAGCGGGCAACCGGGTATGAAACGAATCGCCGAGGCTGCGACGGCAGCCTGACCGCTTATACTTCCACTCAAGCTCATTCCTCCGTTCTGAAGGCTATAAAAATAGCGGGAATTGGCGAGGACAACCTGCGGCTGGTGGAAGTCGACGAGAACTTCGCCCTACGTCCCCAAGCGCTGGCCGAGTCCATTGAACGGGATAAGCAAGTCGGCAAGACCCCTTGCTTCGTATGCGCCACGGTGGGAACAACTTCATCCGAGGCAATCGACCCGGTAGCGGAAATCGGCCGCATCTGCCGCGAACACGGCGTCTGGCTTCATGTGGATGCCGCGATGTGCGGAGTGGCAGCAATGTGCCCTGAGTTCCGTTACATTCAGCGCGGCATCGAGCTGGCCGATAGCTACTGCTTCAACGCGCACAAATGGATGTTCACGAATTTTGATTGCGACTGCTTTTACGTCGCGGATCGCGCGGCGCTGATCCGGACGCTTAGCGTCTCGCCCGAATACCTGCGCAACCGAGCCACGGAATCTGGCGCCGTCATTGACTATCGCGACTGGCAGATTCCGCTGGGCCGCCGTTTCCGGGCGCTCAAGCTCTGGTTCGTCATCCGTCATTACGGAGTCGAGGGCCTGCAATATCACATCCGGCGGCACGTCGAGGTGGCGCAAGATCTCGCAGCGCGGGTGCAGAAAGACGAGCGATTCGAGCTTGCCGCTCCCGCTCCACTAAACCTGGTTTGCTTTCGCCACCGTGGCGGCGATTCTGCCAATGAAATACTACTCGACCGGCTAAACCGGAGCGGCAAGATTTATCTGACCCACACCAAACTGGCCGGCCAGTTCACACTAAGGTTCTGCGCCGGCCAGACGCATACTGAATTGCGTCATGTTGAGCGCGCCTGGCGCCTGATTCAGCACGAAGCTTCTGCTCTGGGAAACTCTGCGGTTTCTCCATAAATCGCTAAAGAAAAGCCGCAGACCGCAAACAGCACGGGTTTGCACTACCGAGTGGCAATCCATCAGCCTACGCAGCTACATGATGCTGACGGGATCGACGTCAATCATCACAGAGCGTGGTGGAATCCTGCCTCGGTCGCACTCTGCCGACAGGCCGCGCAAGACCCGGTGCAGGTGTGGCCGGGAATTCGCCTTCAAAAGGATTTGAATGCGATAGCGGCCTTTAACACGCGCGAGGGGAGCGGGATGCGGTCCCAAAATCCGCAGTGTGCGCTCGCCGGCGGCCCTTCGCAGAAAGTTCTCAAGCAGGGCCGCAATCTCCGCCGTCCGCTCGAGCTTCATGTCTTGAGCGACGATATTGGCGAGGAACGCCGCCGGAGGATAATGCATGACGCGCCGGAAGCTCATTTCCTTGCTAAAGAATCCTGGATAGTTCTGGTCTCGAGCAAGCCGGATCGCGTAGTGCTCCGGATAAAACGTCTGGACCAAAACGCGGCCTGGGGCAGCGCCGCGGCCCGCCCGTCCGGCAACCTGGGTGAGAAGCTGAAAGGTGCGCTCGGCGGAACGGAAGTCCGGCAACTGCAGACCCATATCGGCGGAGATGACGCCCACGAGCGTCACGCCGGGAAAATCGTGGCCTTTAGAAATCATTTGCGTGCCGACCAGGATATTGATGCGGCGATCTCGAAATTCCGACAATACCCGCAGATAATGCCCGGGGCGCCGAGCCACGTCCCGGTCAAGCCGCTCGACGCGCGCTTCGGGAAAAAGCTCCCTGAGCTTGTCTTCAATCTTTTCCGTTCCTTCGCCGGCGTAGTGAAGGTATTCGCTGCCGCAGGCCGCGCAGCGGCTCGGCAGAGGCGCCTCATAACCGCAGTAATGACAGATCAAGCGGTGCTCGCGGCGATGATAGGTGAGACTGATCGAGCAGTTAACGCACCTCTCGACCTCGCCGCAGCTCCGGCAGAGGAGAAACCAGGCATAGCCGCGATGGTTCAGCAGAATCATCACCTGGCCGCCGGAGGCGAGCTGGGCTTCGAGCTCGGAATGGAGCCGCCGTGAAATGAGCGCCTGCGTGTGCGTCTCACGAAATTCCTGGCGCATGTCGACGATCTCAACCTCCGCCAAGGGACGCCGGGCAACCCGCTGTTCAAGCGTCAGCAATTGATATTTGCCCTGGGAAGCGTTCCAATACGATTCGAGGGAAGGCGTCGCCGAACCGAGCACGAGCAAAGCTTTGGCCAGCTTGGCGCGAACTACGGCCACATCCCGCCCGTGATAACGCGGGGTTTCCTCTTGTTTGTAGCTGGCGTCGTGCTCCTCATCCACCACCACCAAACCGAGCGTTTGGAGGGGCGCAAAAACTGCCGACCTCGTACCCAGCACCGCCTTCGCTTCTCCCCGCCAGATGCGCCACCATTCTTCCTGGCGGCGCGCATTGCTGAGGCCACTATGGAGCATGGCGGCCTGGCTGCCAAACCTTTTTGCAAACTCGGCTTGCATCATGGGAGTCAGCGCAATCTCTGGCACAAGCAGCAGGGCGGAGTGGCCCTGCTCGATGCAGCGGGCAATCAGCCGGAGATAAATCTCGGTCTTGCCGCTGCCCGTGATGCCGTGTAGCAAGTAGGGGCTGAATTCGGTCCGCTCCATAGCGCCTGCGAGCGCCTCTAACGCCGAAGACTGTCCCACCGTGAGGTCCAGCGGCCCCGCCAAGGAAGCCACGAGGGATGGGGCAGCCGCATCCACCTCAATCTGGCTTGGGACCACGCGCGCGTCGGAGAGATTGACAATGCCATCCCGCTGGAGCTTTCTTAAGCTGGCCAATGTGGCACGTGCGGTTCTCAAGAGCTCGCGGTGATCGCGAACAAACCCTTGCTGTTCTTTCAGGGCCTCCGTAATCCGGCGGGCGACCGGCGAAAAGCGCTTCGTTTGCCCATACTCCGCATCCCCAGCCGAATTCCCAAGCTCTACCGCCAGTACCCTGCGCCGGTCGCGCTCCGTTTCATCGATGGCGATCCAACCTTTCCGGAGAGCCGTAGCAACCGGATCGGGCGATGACCCCGCAAGCTTCCGCTGGACGGTTTCAAACGCGGCGCCGGGATGCTCAGCCAGATAATCAAGAAGCCTCCAATCGCCGCTCGCGCGCGTTTCCGCGAGCAAGCTTGATTGGAACTCCACGAGCTGGCGCTCGCCTGCTTCCGTAATCCTTAGGCGGCGCATGCGCCGGCTTTCGGAGCCTAAAGGAAGCATGGCGCGAAACACTTCCCCGGGCGGGGCCAGATAATATTCGGAGATCCAGAGGCCAAGCGTCAGGAGCTCCGGCGAAAGCACGGGCGCAGGATCCAGCACGCGAAGAATCTCGCGCGCCTCGATGCCCGGAGGTATCCCAGCCACCGGCTCCAGCGCGACGCCCGTGGCTTGGCGTGAGCCCAGCGGCGCCAACACACGCTGCCCCGGACGGATTTCGAGGGAAGGAGGAACACGGTAAGTGAGCGGCTCACGGATGGCTGCCATGACGGCGACCTGAATGAACTTTTCGCGCAGTTCGCGCTCTGTTCTCGTTACCATGGGTTTCCCGCGCCGCTACGCCAGGCTGGCTCGAGCATGAGTGGAAACCAGATGCCGATAAAGATCGTTCAGCCGGGTGAGCATACGAACGGCAGCGGGAAAATTACGCTTGTTGATGTGCTCGACGTTGAGACCGATCGAGGGAGGGTCAGGAGGGAGATTGTCAAAGACGTCCATCAGGATTCGTTGGCACAAATCAAGCGAGCGATCCAAAGCGCCCGGGCGGGCGAGGGGCGGGCTCTCTCGAGATGCTTCTGCGGTCCCACTGGCTTCGCCTTGCAGCAAGAAGCTATCGAGATCGTCCGGGATATCCGCTCCCAGCCAGCGTAGAAACTCGAGGTCGCGCGGATGGCTCACGGGAGCAAAACTGAGGAAGATACGCGCCTCAACTCCGTTAAGTTTCTGAATGAGCCACACGATGTCATTTGAATCAAAAAGCACTTGAGTCGTGAAAAACGACAATCCGGCGGCCACTTTGCGGCGCACCCGCTCTGCCTCGTGCAGACGGCTCGGAATGGTGATGCCGCCGAGCGTTGCGCCGATCCCCGCGGCCGCCACTTGGCGCGCTGCATCTGCGACGGATGGTCCAGGATACTCAATGCCGCTGCGTTCTCCTCCCACGAGAACAACGTGCTGGAGATCGAAAATTTCGGCGGTTTTGCGGAACCAGGCCAGTTGGTCCGCTTCGTAGACGACGCAACGGTTAAGAATAACCTCCATCCCCAGGCCCTTGCGGATACGCTCTCCGAGAATCCGCGGCTCCAGCCGTTCCACAAACTTCACCGCTCGCGCCTCGCCGCGCGCCTCGTCGTGAATTTCAGGCAGGTTAATGGCGTCCACGCAGTGCCGGACACTCTCTATTTCCGCCAGCACCCTCTCAATAGCCCCAGGCTTTCCGGCGGCAGGCGGTACCATCTCAAAAAGCGTGACAGGAAGGAAGGGACTTGTAAGTTTGGCTCTAAATTCCACGGCGCTTCCCTTAAGCTTAGAATGTAATGCGGCGATCCGCAAACCATAATCCGCCAGCCGGCAGACGGCCGGGGCGCTCACATCGTGTAGGGGCAGGATGCCGACGCTACGGATGATCGAGCGAAGCCAGCACTCCTTTGGGGTGAAGCTCCTGCCGTCCCCTTGACTACCGTCTCAAAAGTAAACGAGGGTAGGAGAAGCCATACTCCGAGGCTGCTCACATCCAAGGTGATTCGGTAGTGGGTCAGCTTGGACTTGTAGCGGCGAGTTTACCTCGCCAGATGGCGGCATGAAGGTGCCTCTACATCAAACTGACCCACTACGGGTGATTGAATCCTCTTTACGGACGCAGTAAAGTAAAAGTGCGTTTTTGCCTAGCCCGAGAGAGGCCAGAGCCTTATGGGAAGCTCGATTCTCATACCTCCGCCGCCAGAAAAGAATGCTCCCGAAAGAGATCCGGGATCGCCGGGCGGAAACGGCGGTGGAGATGGCAGTTTTGGGGGTGGCGGAGGGGACTGGAATCCGGGCGGCGGAGCCACGCCTGCCGAAGTGTCGATAGCCGGCGTTTGGGTGGCTATCGCCGCGATCGTCATGCTCTTTGCGGCGCTGACCGGCGTCATGATGATCCGCAAGCGGATTTCCGAAGAATGGGTTGCAACAGCTCTCCCTCCCATAGTTTATTGGAATAGTGTTGTGCTGCTCGTCAGCAGCCTCACTCTGGAGTTTTCGCGCGGATCGCTTACAGCGGGGCTTTCACGGCGCTTTTTTGTTTGGCTCTACGTCACGCTCGCGCTCGGTATAGCCTTTGTGGCCGGCCAGGTGATAGCTTGGCGCGAGCTTGCCCAACGGGGCGTATATCTGGCAACCGATCCCAGCAGCTCCTTCTTCTACCTCCTGACGGGCGCTCATGCCCTGCACCTCCTCGGCGGCATTATTGCCCTCATCATTCTCGTTGTCCAAGCTCCGAAGATCGCGCGCGGACTACGGAGGCGGACTCTGCTCGACGGGACGGCTGTCTATTGGCACTTCATGTATGGGCTTTGGGTGTATATCCTTTTGCTGCTTGTTCTGAAAGTATAAAAGCACAGGTGGGATCGTCTAGGAGCGCAGCTTGCCGTACCCTTTGCTATGTATCCGGCGAAAGTGTGTTGCAGGCTATCCCCTGGCCTTCTGGAGCCTGGAATGGGAGAAACTGAGATGAGATCCGTGTTGCATCGCTTAACCGTTTTCTTTGCGGCGCTGGCTCTTGCGAGTGCTGCTCTAGGCCAAGTGACCAGTTCAATTACCGGGACCGTCACGGACAGTTCGGGCGCAGTCGTTCCTGGCGCCGCCGTGACGATCAGCGACCTGTCCGAGGGTGTCACCAGAAATGTGATGACTAACTCCGCAGGCAGTTACCTGGTTTCTGGATTGCCCGCCGGTACTTACACTCTTGTTGTCGCCGCGAAGGGATTCGAAACCTACCGAGCGACGGGGATCGTTGTGCAGGCGGCAGAGAAGATTCGCGCCAATGCCACCCTCCATGTGGGCCAAGTGTCGACTCAGGTCACGGTGCAAGGCCAGAACATTGGCCAGGTGCAGACGGAAAATGGTCAATTGGGCGGCACCATCGTTGGAAAGCAAGTCACTCAGCTTGTGCTGAACGGGCGCGACTACACTCAACTGGTGTCGCTTGCGCCCGGCGTAAGCAATATGACCGGTCAGGACACGGGTACCGTAGGAGTTGTGGGAGAGCCTGCTTACAGCGTGAATGGAGGACGGGTCGAGTACAACAATTGGCAGGTGGATGGCGTTGGCGATATGGACATGGGCTCCGGGGGTAGTACTAACAATGTTTTCCCGAGCCCCGATGCCATTGGCGAAATGCGGCTCCTGACCTCCAATTACGGCGCCCAGTATGGCGGAGATTCTTCGGCCACTATGATTGCCGCCATCAAATCAGGCACCAGCCAGTTTCACGGTGACGCGTACGAATTCAACCGCAACTCGGTTTTCAATGCTCGTAATTTCTTCGAGATACCTGATCGCGGTTTTGAGAACAAGAACGATTTCGGCTACACCTTTGGCGGGCCGTTCTACATTCCCGGCCACTACAATACCGACAAGACGAAAACGTTCTTCTTCTGGTCGCAAGAGTGGCATCGGGACATTGTGCCGAATGACTATGACGTTCAGGTGCCCTCAACCCAGGAGCGCCAAGGCGATTTCTCTGACGTTTGCCCTGGAACCGATTGCCCGGTGAACCCAGCAACCGGCGTGGCTTTCCCGGGCAATGTTGTTCCCATTGCCCAGCCCGCCCAAGCCATGCTGTCGCTCATTCCGGCGCCTAATTTTGGCAGCGGAGCACAATCCTTTTACATAGCCAGTCCTTCCTATCCCACCGATTGGTTCGAGAACCTGGTCCGGGTGGATCAGAACATCACACCCAAAGTCCGGCTGATGGTGCACTACATTCATGACTCCTGGAGCACGGTCAATCCCGGGACGCTCTGGAGCACCGCAACTTTCCCAACCATCAATACGGATTTTGGTGGTCCGGCGACCCACTTCGTCACACAGCTCACCGCTAGCGCCTCACCGACGTTGCTGAATGAGTTCATCTTTGGCTACACCGCCGATCACATCATCTTGAGCAATGTTGGCGCTTGGGCGCTGCCGGCCAACTTCACAATGAAGGGTCTCTTTGATAATGGTTTTGGCGGGAAAATACCGGGAATCAGCAGCATTTGCTGCAACGCCGAGGACGCCGGTGGCGGAGGTTTTGGGGAAGATCCCGGCTTCATTAATCCGGCCAACCCGAATTACAACGCCAATCCCATTTACACTTTCCGGGATATGGTCACGAAGATAGCCGGCAATCATAACTTGACGTTCGGAGGCGACTTCATCGCCTACCAGAAGAATGAGCAGAACGGGACCACACCTAATACCAACGGGGAATTGACTTTCAGCAACAGCTCAGCGGTGACCACCGGCAACGCCTTTGCAGATTTCTTAACCGGCAGAATCGCCCAATATCAACAGCTCAATACGGAGCTGAAGTACTACAACCGTTACAAGACCTTTTCACCGTATCTTCAGGATGATTGGCACGTCACTCGCCACCTCACTTTGAATCTGGGCTTCCGCGCCGACCTGCTCGGCACTTTTTATGACAAGGATCGGGACGAGTCCAGCTTCGATCCGGTCGCCTACAATCCCGCCGACGCTCCTGAAATTGACGTGACGGGAAGTATAACGGGAGTAGCCGGCGCCTTGGTTCCCGAAGTAGGGAACGAGTTTGATGGTCTGGTGACATGCGGCTTGAATGGAGTGCCGGCCAGTTGCGTGAAGGGGCATCTGTTCAATCCCGCGCCCCGATTTGGCTTCGCTTGGGACCCCACAGGCCATGGCACAACAGCGATCCGTGGCGGTTACGGTATTTTTTACGACCACATGAATGGCAATGAAGCGAATACAGAATCGTTGGAGGGCACGCCGCCTTTTGCGCTGAGTCCTTCGGTATACAACCTCGTGGGTTATCAGAACGTCGGTGGTACGGGACTCAATTTTCCAATTAGCGCGACGGCGCTCGAGGGGCAAATATTCTGGCCGATGGTACAACAATGGAATCTGGACGTGGAGCACAACCTCGGAAGAAACACCGTACTTAGCGTAGCCTACGTGGGCAGCAAAGGCACGCATCTTACAGACCAGCGAGACCTCAATCAACTGGTACCCATACCAGCTTCTCAAAATCCGTTTGAGCCAGGACAGCCCATCACCTCCGCCCTATGCAATGCTGGAGCGCCTTACGTCGTCAATGGAACAACTGTGACCGGGGGGGCTGCTGTCAACCTGGGCGTCGCGTGCGGCAACGATCCCGATCCTTACCGGCCGTACCTGGGCTTAGGGGATATTACCATGCTCGAATCGCAGGCTAATTCCGACTATAACTCGCTCCAGGTTTATGCGCGCAAGGCGGTAGGTCCTGTTAACTTCAGCTTGGCCTATACCTATAGCCATTCTTTGGACGATTCCTCGGACCGTTACGGCGTCGCTTTTGTCAATTCCTATGACTTGAAGCAGAACTACGCAAACTCCGATTTCGACGAAACGAACAATATCAGCGCCAGCTACGTATGGAATCTTCCATTTCTCCAGCACTCTAACGCGTTGCTTCGGGATACTCTTGGAGGCTGGGAGGTCTCCGGCATTGGAACTTACCACACAGGAAATCCATTCTCGGTTTCGAACGGCGTCTTTGGCGATAATGCCGGTGTGGCCAACGGAGTCGGAACCGGATCATATCCCGACATTTGTGGCAACATAAACGCCGTGCCGTCCCAAACCAATATTCCGGGAATTATTGGCCCGCTCCTATACAATCCAGGCGCGTTCTGCGCTCCTACCGGGCTGACGCTCGGGGATGCTGGCCGCAACATTCTGCGGAATCCTGCCTTTACCGAGCTTGATACGGGCTTCTTCAAGAACATTCCGATCCATGGAGAAGGAACTTATATCCAGTTCCGGGTGGAGGCGTTCAACCTCTTCAATACGGCCAATCTTGAGGTCACATCGTTAGCGGTGGCTCAGGGCGCCGTCTCAACGGGATGCTATGCCGGTTCCAACAACTCGGCGGGCGCCCCAAGCTGTATCGCCAGCAACACGTTTCTTCATGCGACTGGCGCTCATAACCCGCGCATTTTTCAATTTGGGATGAAGTTCATTTTTTAGAGCGTTGGAAGAGGTTGTCGAGAGGCAGGGAACTTTTCTGGTTCTTTACAGTACGCGGGTTAAGCAGCTAAATTGGTAGGTTACCTGAAATCTTCTTCCTGCAAGCTATGAGTTCTAACACCGGCAAATTCGAGCAAGTGTCGGGAGTATCCGAAAGCCGTCGGGACCTCGCAACGAAACTTGCCAGCTACTGGAAAATCACCAAGCCGGAAGTGAATTTCCTTGTCCTCATGAGTGCGCTGGTGGGCTTTTACCTTGGTTCAACCGGACGGCTAAGCTGGGCGTTGCTTCTCAATACGCTCCTTGGGACCTTTCTGGTAGCCAGCGGCACGGCAACTCTCAATGAATATATGGAACGAGACTGGGACGCGCAGATGCGGAGGACCACCCGGCGTCCTCTTCCATCCGGCAAGCTCCGGCCCGTCGAGGCGCTGATGTTTGGAGTGATCGTTTCCATGCTAGGGGCGGTGATTCTAGCTTGGAAAGTGAATCTACTCGCCAGTTTTCTCGCCATCGTGACTCTGGTATTTTACCTTGTGGTCTACACGCCTCTTAAGCGCAGAACCGTCTTCTGCACTTTCGTCGGAGCGGTGCCAGGCGCCATTCCGCCTCTCATCGGATGGGCCGCGGCGCGCGGCAGCCTTTCCGCCGAAGCATGGGTTCTCTATTTCATTTTGTTTTTATGGCAGTTTCCCCACTTCATGGCGATTGCCTGGATTTACCGGCGCGACTACGCACGGGCAGGCTATCGAATGCTGCCGCCCGGAGACAGCGAGGGCAGGATGATGGCTCTGCAGGTGGGGATGTTTTCTCTCCTGCTCGTCCCGGTAACGATCATTCCTGCGCTTATGGGCGATGTGGGTCACAGCTACATACTCGGCGCCGTCGTTTTGGGGATCCTATTTCTGTACTACGCACTTCGCCTCGCGTCAGGCAGGTCCAATGCTCTCGCCCGGCGCGTGCTCATGGCTTCAATCATCTATCTGCCGCTCGTCTACGCCCTTATGATGGTCAGCAAGATACCGGCCTAGAGGAGCTTCGTTTAGCGCGCTGAAGTTGTGGCCTGCTCCGAAAAGTTACACGCCGCCCTCTCCCCCAAAGGGGGCGAGGATTGAGGTTCATTTGGTGCTTTGCGGATGTCGCGAAGCGACATGACTGGCTGACGCAGCGCCCTGCAGGTAGATCAATTGGCCGTTCCTGCCTCAAACCTTCCGCTCATTGAAGCGGCGCTCAACGGCGCCGCCGCCGTCCTGTTAGCTTGCGGATACGCCATGATTCGCAGGAAGCGCATCCTTGCGCACAAATGCTTCATGCTCTCCGGCTTCAGCGTCTCTATCGCCTTCCTTATCGTCTATCTTTGGTTCCACGCTCATTATGGCGACATTCATTTCGCGGCCCAAGGGTATGTCCGGAGAGTTTATTTCACGCTGCTTACGAGCCACGTTGCGCTCGCCGGCGCGATTGTTCCGCTGGTGCTCATCACGCTTTCGCGGGCGCTTCGCGGCCGTTTTGCCGCCCATCGAAAAATTGCCCGGTGGACCCTTCCCCTCTGGCTTTACGTTTGCATTACCGGTGTGGTGGTTTACTGGATGCTGTATCAGCTTTAGGCTTGCCCCTCGGACAAACCCCTCACTGATCACAGACATTACAAGACGATTCAACTTTAACAACTTGCAACGTAAAGATTATTATCGTGGGGATTTGAGGATGGCGGTCCGGCGAAGATGAGGCATGCGTTGCGGGCAGATGTCCCTGGCTGCGAATGTGAAGTCACGCAGAGATTGCCGGAGGGGGCCGCTGCTAGACGGCCCTTTCATGAAACTTCCGCCGCAAGAGGTCGTGCAGACGGTTCCGGATGTTCTCCGGCATCGGAAAGAGCTTTCCGTCACAATAGAGCTCGATGGTTTTAACGGTTGTATCAAACACCACCTTGCAGTGCGCGCACCTGCCAACGTGCTCGTGCAGCGCGCGCTTCAACTCTTCAGAGAGCTCCCCGTCCAGATATTTCGAGATTTCCTGAAAGGCTTCTTTACAGGTCAAGGCTCTTCTCACTTTTAAAAACTTTGCTCAATTCTTCGCGGAGCTGAAAGCGGGCGCGAAAGAGCCGGGCTTTGACTGCGCCGGGAGTCAGGCCCAACGCCTCCGCGGTTTCGCCGGTAGAAAGCTCCTCGACGTCCCTCAACATGAAAACCGTGCGCAGACTAGCGGGAAGTTTGTGCGCGGCGTCCAGAAGGACCCTTTCCATCTCCTCCTGGCTCAGAAGCTGTTCGGGATTGGGCTTCCAATCCCGGAACTCCCGCGGCATCACTTGTCCTTGGTCATCCACGGCGTCCTCGATGGGTTCAGACCGGTCGGACTTCCGCTTGCGAAGCTTCATCAAGCCCTCGTTCACGGCAATACGGACGATCCAGGTGTAAAAACGGGAATCCTCGCGGAAGTCAGGTAGGTGCTCGAATGCCTTGAGGAAAGTCTCCTGGAGAACGTCTTCAGCATCCTGCGTATTGCCCACCAAGCGCAGGGCGAGCCGGTAGATTCTTCGCTCATACCGGTTGACCAATTCCTCAAAGGCGTCGCCGTTCCCAGCCTTTGCTTCTGCTATCAGCTCGGATTCCGCCCTTTCGGTCGCTTTTTGGGGCTGAGCGCTCATGCTCTTTCCGGTTAATCGATCAGTTCCCTTTTCCAGCCGGTTCACTTCCAGAGCCATCATAGAAGTATAATGCATATTTCGCGGAGGCTCCAAGACGGGGACAAAGGACAACATATTGGGTAGATGAATCGCCGGGCGCGAAGTTACACCCGCATCGCACGCGGGTAGGGTCAATGCTGTCCAAATTAGTGGAACCGAGAGCGGCTTTGCCGCACATCGCCTCCAAAGATCTGAAAGCTAATGGATAAGCCTGGGGCAAGCCCTCCCCCTACGAACACCCACCGAGCCTATGATCCTCAAACCTAAGGCACCGTTTGATTTTCATCGTACGTTGCGGTTCATCTTGAGCCCTCCGACCTCACTCAGCGGCAGGCGGTTTGCACCGCTTTTAGATTACTGGGAGAACAACGAATTTCGCCGTGTCGCTGAAATCAATGGCGAGCCGGTTCTGTACGGCGTCTCGGAAATCCCGTCGAGCGGGCAGTCGGCGCTGCGAGTGCGGGTCATCCGCGGGCCGTCGACCGATCTGGTCCAACGGCAAATCCAGGAACTCGTGCGGCGCCAGCTCTCGACCAGCACGGATCTCAGCGGTTTCTATCAGCTCGCGGCGTCAGACCGTGTTCTTTCGAGGCTAGCCGTCCATTTTCAGGGAATGCGTATTCCTCAAGTTGCCAACCCCTACGAGGCACTGGTTTCGGCGATCATCGAGCAGCAGGTGAACGTGTCGTTTGCACATCAGGTGAAGAAAGCGCTGATTGAAAGTTACGGGCAGACGATTGAATATGACGGGCGCCGATACAACATGTTCCCCGACGCAGCAGCCCTCGCTATCGCAACGCCGCGCGAACTTCTTAAAATTCAGGTTTCGGGGCCGAAAGCCAGGTATCTCATCGGAATTTCCCGAGCGGTCGTAGACGGCAGCCTTGAACTCGACGACTTGCGGACGGCAGAACCTACCCAAGCGCTCGAAAAGCTTCTGGAGCTGAAGGGCGTGGGCCACTGGACCGCTCATTACGTTGCCATGCGATCTCTCGGCCACCTCGATTGCCTCCCGGCTGCCGACGTAGGACTTCAGAAGGCGATCCGCTACTTCTACAACTTGCGGAAGCATCCCTCCTCCCTGCGTGTCGAGAGCCTCGCGCGCCGCTGGGCTGGCTGGCGCAGCTACGCGACTTTTTATCTCTGGCTAACGTATTGGGAGGACCGGGAATGGAAAGAAAACCTGCGAGCCGAGGTGAAAACGTCGCGCAGCGAGAGGGGTAGCGCGGACCTCCGCTCTTGAAGGTCCGCGGCTTTTCCGTCGGGTGCACGAAAAGCCGCAGACTCTCTGAAATGCGAGAGTCTGCGCTACCCGGCTTCGGGCCTCTGAAAGGACATTATTTGTATCTCGAAATCCAGCAGACCATTCGAAACCGGTTCCAAAAGATAGTTGAAGAAGTATTTCAGGTCCAAACCCCGCCGCCGTTGCTGGGCTTCCCTCCTTCGCCGGAGATGGGCGACCTTTCAATCGCTTCGTGCTTCGATCTTGCGAAGCAAGTGCGGCAATCTCCACGCGCTATCGCCGGACAAGTTGCCGACCGGCTGATGCCTCTGGAAGGCGTCGAGCACGTGAGCGTCGCTGGCGCGGGCTATATCAATTTTCACCTCGATCGAGCAGCCCTGGCCCTGAATCTGTTTCAACTCCGCACCCCCGGCCTGGAGGAGCCAGCGCCGCGCGCCGCTTCGCCCGGCGGAGACGCCAGCCACCGCGGCAAAATTCTCGTCGAACACACCAGCATCAATCCCAACAAGGCTGCTCACATCGGACACCTTCGCAACGCCGTGTTGGGCGATGCACTGGTCCGGCTGCTTCGTTTCCGCGGGCGCTCTGTCGAGGTGCAAAACTACATCGACAACACCGGCGTTCAAGTGGCCGACGTGGTCGTCGGCTTCACGCATCTCGAAAAGAAGACGCTGGCCGAGGTCGAGAAGCTAATCGAGGCCGGCGCGGGCACTCGTTTCGACTACTATTGCTGGGACCTTTACGCGCGAGTTTTTCAGTTCTATGAATCCGACCCCCAGTCGCTCCAGTTGCGATCTGAGGCCCTCCGGGCAATTGAAGAGGGGCGCGGCGAGATTGCCGCCATGGCGGCTTGCGTTTCCACAGCGATCACGCGGCTGCACCTTGAAACGATGCAGCGCATCAACATCCACTACGACCTTTTGGTTCAAGAAAGCGAGATTTTGCGCCTCAACTTCTGGAGCTCCGCCTTCCAGCTCATGAAGGACGCCGGGGCTATCCACCTTGAGGACAGTGGCAAGAACCGGGGCTGCTGGGTGATGGATCTGGGGGATCGTCCGGCAGGAGACGCGACCGGCGAGCCGGCCGCGGAGGATGCCAAGGTGATCGTCCGCTCCAACGGAACAGTAACCTACGTGGGGAAAGATATCGCCTACCATCTTTGGAAATTCGCCAAGCTGCCTCGGAATTTCGACTACCAGCGATTCTATCGCTACGAAGATGGAAGCGAAGTGTGGCGGACCGCCTTGCCTGCCGCAAGCAGCGCGCCAGCGTTCGGGAACGGCCAGGAAGCTTACGCCGTGATCGACTCCCGCCAGTCTTATCTCCAGGACGTCGTCCGGCAGGCTCTGCGGGCGCTCGGATACTCACGGGAGGCAGCACGGCTTCACCATTTTTCCTATGAGATGGTCGGCCTGTCGCCGCGCTGCGCAGAGGAAATGGGCCTTCCGCTGAGCGATGAAGATCGCCGCAAAGGCTATGTGGAAGTATCGGGGCGCAAAGGATTGGGTGTGAAGGCCGACGATTTGATCGGCGCTTTGACGGGCAAAGCGATGCAGGAAGTCCGTTCCAGCGGCATTGAGGCTGCCGGGAACGAGGAGAGTGCGCACGCCCGTAAGATCGCGGTGAGCGCCTTGCGATATTTCCTCGTGAAGTACACACGGCGGACGCTCATCGCTTTCGATTTCAAGGATGCACTGGCCTTCGAAGGAGAGACCGGGCCTTATCTTCAGTACACCGTCGTTCGAGCCCGGAATATCTTCCGCAAGTTCCGGGAGACTCATCCGGGGTTTGTGGCCGAGCAGATCGCGCCTTCCCTGGGCGAGGAGAAACTTCGCGAATGGCTCACAGGCGCGGACGGGCATGCTTTCTGGGAATTAATTATTTTGTGCGCCCAGCTCGAAATGACGGCAGACCAGGCGCTTTCGACGGAAGAGCCGGCCACGCTCGCCAAATATTCCTTCCGGCTTGCGCAGGCGTTCAACAATTTTTATCACACCCACCACGTCCTGCACCAGGACGACCCATCCCTGCAGCGTTTCCTTCTTTTTCTCGTCCACATTGCCGAGCAAACACTCAGCACGTCACTCGATGTGCTGGGCATTGAAATCCCGGATCGGATGTAACGGAGAAGAAGCGAGGTAGCGCGGACTTGTTCGTGCTGGGCGCGCAGGCCCAGCCTGTGCGCCCAGCACGAATATGCAATTTGTGTCTTTGCCCGGAAAGCCTGCGGCTTTCCGCACAGTGCCAAGCCGACCTTCGGTCGGTCCATAGTGGCCGGAAACTTCACTTAGCCTCTACGAAGAATCAACGACTTACGTGATGTTTCTGGAGAGCAGGCGGCAAAGCCGCTCCCGGTTTGGCTAATTTGTACACCATTGGGCAAGCCCTACCCCTACAGGCATGGTAACTTGAGAAGTATTGTCGTATGATGTACTAGGAGTTGGAGGGGAAAAATGGCCCACGAAAAATACATTGCACGGGTACTTATCGTCGACGACGATGCGTCCCTGTGTGAAATGTTGAGCGAAAAGCTTCGACTGGAAGGATACGATTGCCGCACCTGCCTGAGCGGTGAGGAGGGTCTGGCGCAATTGCAGAAGGAATCGTTTGACGTGATTCTTTCAGACTTACGGATGCCCGCGATGTCAGGTTTGCGGCTGATGGAAGTGGCCCGGCATGAACGCCCGGAAGCGGCGTTTATTCTCGTCACTGGCAACGACGACGTACGCGTGGCGACGGAGGCAATGAAAAATGGCGCGTACGACTACGTGATAAAACCCTTTAGGCTCGAATCGGTACTTCATGGGATCACGAACGCTCTCCACAAAAAGCATCTCGAGATTGAAGTTGACCGGTACCGGCGCCACCTGGAAGAGATGGTGACGCAAAGGACACAACAGTTAAAGAAAGCTCTGCAACAGATTGAAGAGACCTACGATCAGACCCTCGAAGCTCTCGGCGCCGCGCTCGACCTGCGGGACGCTTCGACCGCCGGCCATTGTGCCCGTGTAGCATCTTACACCCTCAAGATCGCTCGTTCGATGGCCTGCGGACCGGAGCAATTGCGCGAGATCAGGCGGGCAGCGTACCTGCACGATATCGGTAAAATCGGGATTCCAGACGGCATCCTCCTGAAGAATGGCGCCCTGACGGGCGAAGAGCAGGAGATCATGAGGACGCACGTAACCATCGGTTACGAACTCGTGAAGCGTATCGTCTTTCTCCAGCCCGCGGCGGAAATCGTGTTGGCGCACCAGGAGCGATTCGACGGCTCGGGTTACCCTCGCGGTTTGAGAGGGCAAGACATTCCCCTTGGGGCGCGCATCTTTTCCTTGGCGGATACGCTGGATGCGATGACGTCGGACCGGCCTTACCGCAAAGCTGTGCTGCTCGATACAGCCATCGAGGAGATTGAGAGGGAATCGGGACAGCAGTTTGACCCGAAGGTTGTGGGCGTTTTTCTGTCCATTCCGCAAAAGTGCTGGCGGAAGATTCAAGCGAGCACCGCGCAGTCGACGGCCGTCAATTGACGATTGTCGACAGTCTTCAATCAGCAATTGTCAAACGGCAATCTGATATCAGGCGTCGACGGATAGATCCGCAGATTTCGCAGCACGTAGCGCGGCCTCCGGTCGCAACCAAAGTTATAGATACTCTGCCCTCTCCCTCGGGAGAGGGTGGACCGCGGCCGGCGCTTTCTCCAGCCGGCGCGGGCCGGGTGAGGGGCAGTTAAAAAGCTTGCTAAAGAGACAAATAGCGCCGGTCCAGCTTGGCGGGACCGGCATTTGCCGCCGGGGCGTCGGCGCTACACATCCAACCCGGCACGCGCCTTTTTCAGGGCCGCCGCGATTTTCTTTTGGGCGGCGGGGTTCACCGGCATCAGGGGAGGGCGCGGCTTTCCGCCGCGGTATCCGGCAAGGTCCATGGCAGCCTTGATGCCTGCGACGCCATAGGGGGCCGTGATATCACGCACCAAAATGGCCAGCCTTTTGCTGAGCTTCTCCGCGGCCGCACGATCTCCACGGCGAAAAGCCTCGTAGACTCCCAAGCAAACCTGGGGCTCGAAATCAGCCTGCGAGAGAATGGCTCCCGACGCTCCGAGCTCAAGGCCGGCGGCAAGCGAGAGAGCTGAACCCATCAGCAGCCGGAACTTTGGCTGCGCCTTCGCCCGCACGGCGCGTAGAAAATCCAAATTACCCGAGCTTTCCTTCATGCCAGGAATGTTCGGATGGTGCGAAAGGCGCCCGATCATTGCCGGATCCATAGCAAATCCGGTGAACTGGGGAATCGAATAGATCAAGAGAGGCCGCCGGATTCCATCCGCCACTTTGCGAAAATGGGTCTCAAGTAACGCTGGCTGCATGGCGGATTTATAGTAGTCGGGCGGCAGAACGAGTACGGCGTCCGCACCACGCGCAATAGCTTCCCGGCTCAGTCTGAGGGTTTGCGCCGTAGCCTCCAATCCGGTTCCTGCCACAAGGAGGGCCGGCGCCTTGACCACGCCACGCGCCACCTCCACAATACGAAGCCGCTCCTCTTCCGTCAGATAAGGCGTCTCGCCCGTCGAGCCGGCGACCAGCAGGCCGGAAGCTCCTGCGTCAAGGTAACGGCTGATATTTTGTCGCAGGGCGCCCGCGTCGATGCCTCCGCGCCGGTTAAAGGGAGTAGTGACGGGAAAAATAAAGCCAGTGAGCCGTTCAACAATCCCTGCATTAGTCATAGGCACTCGGTGTTCAGGGCTCGCGATCCGGGAAGGACGGCGGCTTTGCCGCCAATCCCTGACCCCGAAACGCGGAAACCTTGGGTTGTGTTGCAAAAACGTCTCGAAGCCTAACTCCGAGTCCCGAGTCCCTAACCCCGAGCCCCGAGCCCCGAACTCGTTCTGGCATCGTGCAAATTCTGCAGCCTGAATACGCGAATCTCTTTTTCGCGCTGCGCGCGGATGCCGCTCACCACCGCTGTGGCTGCGGAGAGCGTGGTGATGCACATTACGCGGTGCTGAACGGCGGCGCGGCGGATGGATTTTTCGTCGAAGCGCGAGGGCTCGCCGAGGGGCGTGTTAATAATCAAGTCCAGTTCGGTGCTCTTGATGAGGTCCACAACGTTCGGACGTCCTTCATTCACCTTATAAACCCTCTCGACCGGCAAGCCTGCCGCCTTCAGTGCCGCCGCCGTGCCGCGGGTCGCAACCAGTTTAAGACCCAGGCCGTGAAGCTCGCGCGCCACACGGACGGCCTGAGGCTTATCGTGGTCGTTGACGGAAAGAAATACGCGTCCCTCGCCGGGAAGGCGATGGCCGGCGGCAAGCTGCGCTTTAGCGAATGCCAGGCCAAAGTCTTCGCCGACTCCCATCACCTCGCCCGTCGATTTCATTTCCGGCCCCAAAATCGTGTCCACTCCGGCGAACTTCTGGAACGGGAAAACGGGCGACTTCACGAAGTAATATTTGACTGGAAGCTCGGCGGGCAGGTGAAAGCTTTCAAGCGAAGCGCCCGCCATCAGCCGCGCCGCAATCTTGGCGAGCGGAACTCCGGTAGCTTTGCTCACGTAGGGAACGGTGCGGGAGGCGCGCGGGTTGACTTCGAGCACGAACACATTCCCATTCTGAATAGCATATTGCACATTCATCAGGCCAATCACTCTCAGCTCACGAGCCAGCCGGACGGTGTGCTCTTTAAGTATACGTCGCGTAGCCTGGGGAATTTCGACTGAGGGCAACACGCAGGAGCTGTCGCCGGAATGGATTCCGGCTTCTTCGATGTGCTCCATAATGCCCGCCACGACGACGGTCGAGCCGTCCGCGAGGGCATCGACGTCCACTTCGGTGGCGTTTTCAAGGAAACGGTCTACCAGAATGGGAAAGGCGCGCTGGAGCTCTTCGGCCCGCTCGACATAATCAACGAGCGTTTTCTCGTTATAGGCGATCACCATGGCCCTGCCACCGAGCACGTAGGAAGGGCGCACGAGCACCGGATAGCCGATGCGACGGGCGATGACCGTGGCTTCCTCAACATTCATTGCGGCGCCGTTTTCCGGCTGCGGGATTCCGAGCTGCCGCAGCAGCTCGCCAAAACGCTTGCGGTCTTCGGCGAGTTCGATGGACTCGGGCGAGGTGCCGATGATGGGAACACCCGCCGCCTTGAGCTGGCGTGCCAGGTTCAGCGGCGTCTGGCCTCCGAACTGGACAATAGCTCCTTCCGGCTTTTCTTTATCCACGATGGCCATCACGTCTTCAAACGTCAGCGGCTCAAAGTAGAGGCGGTCAGCGGTGTCGTAATCCGTGGAGACAGTCTCCGGATTACAATTCACCATGATCGTCTCGTAACCCGCATCCTTGAGGGCAAAGGCGGCGTGGCAACAGCAGTAATCAAACTCGATGCCCTGGCCGATCCGGTTCGGACCGCTACCGAGAATCATGATTTTCTTCCGGTCCGTAGGCTCCGCTTCATCTTCACGCTCGTAAGTTGAATAGAGGTAAGGCGTGAAAGACTCGAATTCGGCCGCGCAGGTATCGACGCGCTTGAAAACCGGGCGAACGCCCGACCCCAGGCGGAGGCTGCGAACCCGCTCAGGTGTTCTTCCCCACAGGGCCGCCAGCTCGGCATCCGCGAATCCCAGCCGTTTCGCGGCAAGCAGCACGGCAGGTGAAGCGGACTCCGCGTCAAAGCGCTTCAATTCCGCCTCCATCGCCACAATCTGCTGGATTTGGTTCAGAAACCATGGGTCGATTTGCGTGGTCTCCGCCAATTGCTCCACGCAATGACCCGCGCGGAGGGCGTGAAAGATATCCCAGAGCCGGTCAGGATGCGGCTGCGCAAGGCGGCGAGAAAGCTCTTCGGCGTTCTCGGGCGGCGCGGGCGTTTTGCGCCCGGTTTCCAGCGAGCGGATGCCCTTCATCAGCGCTTCTTTGAAGGTGCGGCCAATCGCCATGGCCTCGCCTACGGATTTCATCTGAGTGCCCAGCGTGTGGTCCGCCTCCGCGAATTTTTCCTTCGCCCACTTGGGAATTTTCACCACGACGTAATCAAGGGTGGGCTCAAAACAGGAGGGCGTCTTCCGGGTAATATCATTCGGAATTTCGTCCAGCCGGTAACCGGCGGCAAGGCGCGCGGCGATCTTGGCGATGGGAAATCCGGTGGCTTTGGAAGCGAGCGCGGAGCTACGGGAAACGCGCGGGTTCATTTCAATCACCAGCATGCGCCCGGTCGACGGCTCAACAGCGAACTGAATGTTCGAACCTCCGGTTTCCACGCCCACGGCGCGAATGACCTTGAACGCCGCATCGCGCATCCGCTGGTATTCCTTGTCGGTAAGCGTCTGGATCGGGGCGACCGTGATGGAATCACCGGTGTGTACGCCCATGGGATCAAAATTTTCAATCGAGCAGACAACGACGGCGTTGTCAGCGTAATCGCGCATAACTTCCAGTTCAAATTCCTTCCAACCCAGCACTGATTCCTCAACCAGAACCTCGTGCACAGGGCTGATTTCAATACCGAACCGGACCGACTCCTCAAACTCCTCGCGGTTGTAAGCAATTGCCGAGCCGGTCCCGCCCAGCGTGAAGGAGGGGCGAATGATCGCGGGGAACCCTGTTTGGTCTACGGCAGCGAGCGCCGCCTCTACGTTGTTTACGAGCACGCTGTGCGGCACGTCAAGACCTGCCTGGCGCATCGCGTCCTTGAACCAAAGGCGATCTTCGGCCATTTTGATAGCGTTCAGCGAAGCCCCGATCAACCGCACTTGGTACTTATCGAGAATTCCCCGCTCCGCCAGCTCCACGGCCAGATTCAACGCCGTTTGCCCACCTACGGTCGGCAGAAGAGCGTCTGGCCGCTCCTGCTCGATGACCTTTTCCAGGTATTCCACGGTCAGTGGCTCGATGTACGTCCGGCCGGCAAGCTCCGGATCGGTCATGATGGTAGCCGGGTTTGAATTGACCAAGACCACCTCGTAGCCGTCGGCGCGCAGAGCCTTGCACGCCTGGCTGCCCGAGTAGTCAAATTCGCACGCCTGGCCAATAACAATGGGCCCTGAGCCAATTATCAGAATGGTATGGATGTCTTTCCGTTTAGGCATGTTGAGAGGAGGAGCGCATAAGCCATTGTAACCCAGTGGTCATCCGTTGACATTACTATTAAGGGGCAGGAAAATTTGTGAATGGACTATCTGCGAAGCTTAATCAGAGTGATTGTCTGCGCTGCGGCCGCAAGCACACTCGCGCTGGGGGGGCAGAGCAACGGCGGCTTTGCCACGGTAGATCATCCTCACGAGTATCCGCCCTCGCCACAGGTGTCCGTGGAAATTGGCAACTTCTATCTGCATCGAAAGGCTTACAGGGGAGCGCTCAGCCGGTTCCGCGAGGCAGTTCGCGACGATCCTGACTATGCTCCGGGTTACCTTGGCCTGGGCGAGGTCTATGAAAAGCTCGGCCGGAAGCGGGAAGCGCTCGCCGCCTACGAAACCTTCCTGAACAAATTGCCCTCCGAGCGAGATGCCGAAAAAGCCCGGGGCGCGCATAGGGCAATCAAGCGATTAAAGAGCGAGCTGGGCGCGACAGCCGCTGCCAAACCAGCGCCTCACGCAAGTCCCTCCCACTGATTCTCTCGCCTTCCGGCTCAGGATTATTGCTTGGCAACATTGACGTAGTAGAGGTCCGTGGCCACTTCGAATTGGTCTTTCGCGAGCAGCGTCTTCATGGTCTGCCATTCGGTGGTCGGCCGGATGATCTGCCAGTGGTCCTTCCTTCCCACACGCACCGGCATGGCAAAATCCTGCTCATCGGCCTTCCATCGAAACGCGACGCTGCCATCGTCTTCGTTGAACTTCAGCTCGAGGGTGGGAATGGCGGTGTGACGGAGATACTGATTGAAGATCGGCGTGAGGTTCATCCCGGTCTTCTCGTTGAAATAAGCGACGACATCTTCGGTCATGATGGTGTGGTGTTTGAAGTGCTGATAGAAATCGTGCAGGAGTGCGAACCAGCGGGCATCGTCGTTCACCACACTGCGGAGCGTGTTGATGAAGAGCGCGCCTTTGAAATACATGTCTTCGGGCGGCGTGCTATTGACACCGCGTTTGGAAACGATGGGATGGCGATTGCGGACTTTCGATTTATAGCCGTTCAAGTATCTCAGAGCGTCAGCGTATCCCCACCGGTATTCAACGTATAGAGACTCCAGGTAGGTGGCCCAGGCTTCGTGGATCCACATGTCGGAAACGTCACCGGCATTGATGCTGTTGCCGAACCATTCATGGGCGCTCTCGTGGATAATGATGAAATCGAACCTGGGGCTGATGCCCACGCCCGTCCAATCGCGACCGAGGTAGCCGTTGGTAAAGTAATTCCCATAGGTCACGGCGCTCTGGTGTTCCATGCCGGAATAGGGTACCTCGATCAACTTGTAGCCATCCTTCTTGAACGGGTACTCGCCAAAGTAGTGCTGGAAAGCTTCGAGCATTCCCTTAGCCTGGACGAACTGCTTCTTGGCCTTGCCGAGATCCTCGGGCAATACGTAGAAGTCGAGCGGGAGGCTGCCGAGATGATCGGAGAAATGCACGTAGTTACCGACGTTGAGCGAGACATCGTAGTTGTTGATGGGATAGTGGACGAACCAATCCCAGCGCGTGTATCCGTCGCCAAGATCCGTCTTACCCATGAATTTGCCGTTCGAAACGTCGATGAGGCCGTTGAGAACTGACACGCTGATTTCCATGCTCTGCACGCGGTCGCGCCACTGGTCCTTATTGGGCCACCAAACGCTCGCGCCCACTTCTTCGCAAGCCGTGTAAATCCATGGATGGCCAGACGGGTCTTTGCCGAAGGTGAAGCCGCCAAATCTGCCGGTGTGAAGCGGGGTCCCCGAATAATAGAAATCAATCGAGTACGTGCGGCCTGTACGGAGCACCTGCGGGAAATTAACAAAAACAGCGCCAGACTGGCGTTCGTATTGGAGTGGCGTCGTACCAAGAAGAATCTTGTCGATATGAAGATTGGGGTAGAGATCAAGCTGGATGCGGGTACCATCTCGAAGCATTCGGAAACGAATCATGTTCTTGCCGCTGATGAATTTCTTTTCAGGATCGACGCGGATCGCAAGATGGTAGAAGAGAAGGTGATTATTGGCGCGATAGGGGCCGTAGCTGCCACGCAAGATATCCGCCCGAGTCGGAACAGAGGTGGCGGATGGCGAGAGGCGCCGGACGGTGGTTTGTTGCTGCGCGGCAAACGATGCAGCGCCGCACGCGAGTAAGCATAACAGGATCCCGAAGGCTTGCTTTCGCAAAGCCCACTTGAACATGAGAGTACCCCCACACGATCGTGGATGTGCCGCCCCGGAGCAGTGCGAGCAAGTCTATCATGGCCTGCCAGCAGCGGTGAGGCAATTTTATCTCTGGTCTCCCGTTGCCATGCTTGCCTCGAGTAGTCGCCGCGTCAAATAGTCTCCTGAGCTTTACTGAACGGCGAACCTGGCGGATCATCACTCGATTTTCGCTAAGGTTATTGACCCGCTTTTTGCACTCTCCCCCAAAAACCGTCTCAACGGTCTCACCTGTTCCCACTTTCTCAGTCCGCTAGGCTAGAGTGTAGCCTAGGTCCAGCAGGGCGCCGCAGCGCTCAGGCTGCTCCGAGTCTGCACATTAGGGAGAGAGTATGGCAATTTTACGGAATACCACGATCCAACAAACTAAGCGAAAGCCTCTTGTGCGCCGGCGCTTTTCGAGCGCTCGCCTGCCAGCACGCAGGGCTGAAACGCACTTCAACACCTATGCTCCCGCCGATCTCGATCGGCGCTCGGATTTGGCGACTCACCTCAAGTATGGGCCGGGTGCGACCGCGCTTCTCGCGGCCACGGCCCGAGCGATGGTCAAAGATATTCCCTTCCCGAGAGGGCTCGCGCCGGCTCCCGCTCCAATCCATCCGGCTCCCGATCCAAATGATTCTTTGCCGCACGTTGACGTCATCGCGATGATGGACACGGCTGCTGAGGCCAGGGCCATGGCCGGGGTGTTGACCCCCGGAATCCGGGACACGGACTGGTATCATTACGCAAAAAACTTCCAGAAGCAGTTTCTTCCCTTAATCGGGCCGCACGGTCCGTCGCGGATGAGCAGACGGCTGGGAAGTTATTTTGTAACCGAGATCAACAAGCTCAAGGTGCTGGTCTACAAGACGGAGCTGCACATGCACGAGGATGCGCTGCAGCTAAAGGACGGGAGTTACAGTTTGCCGATTAAGGACATGCTTGCTCAGATGATTGCTGACGCGAAGCCGCGCGTGTTCCTTACGACCGGCACGAGCGGTGGCGTCTATTGCAGTATGCACCTCGGGGACGTGGTCGTCAGCCGCGCGGCCCGTTTCAATTGCATGAAGGACTTTGAGACAGCGCCGTTCAATCACAAGATCTTCCAATCGAATTGGACGATTCCAGTGAGTTACATGGCGGACGCCCAGAAGCTGATGAGAAACTACGCCACTTATCTGACGGGGAGGTACGAACCGAAGGGTACACCTCCTAATCCGAAGTGCGGGTGCTCGCCGGAAGCATATCCGGCGCAGATCCATTTCGACGGCAAGGAGGGGGTTCCGGCCTTCCACCCGATTCTCACCACCGATATCTTTGAATTCGGAACCACAATGAACAACCTCGACCGGCTCGGCATGGCGGTCGAGATGGACGATGCCTGCCTCGGGCTGGCCTGTAGCGAAATGAATGCACCCCCGCATTGGGCGTGTGTCCGGAACCTATCCGATCCGACGATCAATGGCCAGTTGGATCAAAAATTACAGGAAAGCTGCGCTGAATACTATTACACCAAATTCGGCTACTGGACCACAGTGATGAGCGCGCTCGCCACATGGGCGATAGTCGCCGGCTTGGGGGAAACAAGCTGACGTTGCTAATACGCCCAGTAGGGGCCGTCGCCGGCAGGCGTACTTTCATTCTGAATCGCTACGAAGACCGTACGGCCAAAAAAGAACGGCAGACCCCAATCGAACGAGCCAGGATTATCTCCGCCCAAGTCATCAAACGCGGAGTTGACAGTACTGAACAGGCTATCGGTGTTGGCGATACTGAACGAAACCGATCCCGAAGCTCCATTCACGCCTGTATTGGTGGCCGTATAACTTTCCGTAGACGCCGGACAGTAAAAACCCGGTTCGTCCGTACACTCGGGAATGCCGACGGTCAAGGGATCGAGGAAGTAAAGCCCGTTGGAGCCGGTATCGATAAAGCTGTCGGAATAGGGTGCGCCATCGAAAGTGGTGGTGAAGTATCCTTCGTCATTAGCCGTATAAACCGTGGCGCTGCCTAAAGCGTTGTCAGATTGAGTGCCAATACCAAACGCCAGGGTTCCCGAAACACTTACCGCTCCTGTAGGCGCCACAGTTGGGAGAGTGATCATCACCCCGTTGTTGTCCGTAGCGAACTTCCAAACGGGGTTCTGGACTTGGTCCGCGACGGGAACGGACGCCAGGGTGCATCCGGTGCTGGGGCAGCTATAGTAAACGTCCGGAACTTCGGAGACCGGAGCGGCGCAAGCCGAGCCGCAATCCTGTTGGAACAAACCAACACCGATCGTAGCGTACCCGCCCATCGTCGGCACTGTATCGTCCGCCTGCCCACCGGTATTGCAAGAGGCCGGCACGGCCGGGAAATTGGCAGCTCCCACGACCTGAATAGGCACGGAGGACGCTTTTTCTCCGGCAATCTCAATATCCGCCGTCACCACCGATCCCCAGGCGTAGGAGTTATCCGCGTAGGCGATGCAGTTTCCTAACGGGTTTCCGCTCGAATCTGTCTCCGACGGAAGCGACAAAGACAACTCTGAAGAGAGGATGCGGAACCCCTCCGCCCCCGTATCCACCATCACATAAGGAATGCTCTGACAGGTGGACGTTCCAGGTACGCAGATCGTTACCGTCGCGTAAAGCTCATCCACGGCCTCAATGCCGTCCGGACCGGCGTTAACCGCAACAGAGACGGTATTAGCCGTGGTGGAGGTTGGGGTCGTCGATGTCGTCGTGGAAGTAGTGGTGGTGCTGCTGCCCCCGCAACCGGCTAGAAGCGCCGCTACGCCCAAAATGATCGCGAGGCGTATGGAGCGATAAACTTTTTGGGAAGAAGAGGTATGCTTCGAAATCATTGCACAACCGATGGGGAGAGATTTGCGGGCACAAGCGACGGAACGTAGGCGATGCCATGAAAGCCTCGCGGGTGTCCGCCGGATTCAATGACAACTTGGCTCGTTCGCACAATCACGCTCCGCCGGCGGCGCGACGTCGTAGGCTGGCTGAGCTGACTGAAATATGAGCCCAACAACTGTGACAGGTTCGGCATCACCGGACCCTTCCAGGAAACGCCAAACACCATGCCGGTTGGAGAAACGTATTCGTTGACCGTTTCGCCGTAGGGAGCGGTGATGGTTTGAACGGAGTAGCCCTTCCCGGCCGCCGATCGCATCGTCCCACGCATCTGCACCCTGTCCGATTGCACCGAACTGACCGGCTGTCCCAGAACCGCCCAAAGCGGCGCCGCGAAGAACAATAACAGCAGGCAAGCAAAGGCGTTTCTCATACACGCTTGGATGCGATTCCCTTAAGATAAGGATGCTCGGGGCCCACGGACACTCCCTCACCCGCCTGCGGGCAGGAGCCGCTCCGTCGCTGAAGCTCTGGAGCGTAGGCGACCTTCGGTGGGCGCAGGCCCGGCCCGCGCTGGCTGGAGAAAGCACCGGCCGCGGTCCACTCTCTCCCTCGGGAGAGGGAAAACTGCGATCCTTAACTTTCTCGCCTTGAAGCCAAGGCACGCCCTACAGGTCCGCCCTCGGTGTCGAGCAAAGGATGTCGGATACACTCAGTTGCGGGGAGGGGGGGAACGCGGAGCGGAGAGTAAGGGATCCTTGCTGATTATCAGTCTGGGGCGGAGTTTCGCTACGTATTGGAGTCAAGATGGGCGGGAGATTCCGAGCTTGCGCATTTTCGTCTGAAGCGTCGTGCGCTTCAGGCCAAGTTGCGTCGCCGCCCCCAGGGGACCGCCCACCACCCAGTTTGTCTCCCGCAGGATTCGTAAGATGTGCTCGCGCTCGGCATCCTGCAGCGTAACAGCGGCGCCCAAAGGCGCCGCCGCCGGGGTGCGAATCTCCGCCAGCGGGACGTATAAAACCGAACCTTGCGTGAGAATCACCGCGCGCTCAATCAGATTTTCGAGCTCGCGCACGTTGCCCGGCCATCGATATCGCTGCAGGGCCTCCATCCCTTCAGTTGGAATGGTCTCGATGCGCTTATCCATGCGGTGCGAATAGCGTTGAACGAAGTAGCGCACGAGCGTTGGAATATCTTCCGCGCGCTCGCGCAGTGGCGGAATGGAAATCGGAAAAACATTGAGGCGGTAAAAAAGATCGCTGCGGAACTTTTTCTCCTCTACCATCAGCGACAGGTCCTGATTCGTCGCCGCCACCAACCGCACGTCCACCCGGAGAGTGCGCGTGCTTCCCAACCTTTCAAATTCCTGCTCCTGAAGGACGCGGAGGAGCTTGGGCTGTAACTCGAGCGGAATATCCCCGATCTCATCCAGGAACAGGGTGCCGTGATGAGCAAGCTCGAAGCGGCCGATCTTTTGGGCAATCGCTCCCGTAAAAGCCCCTCGCTCGTGCCCAAAGAGCTCGCTTTCGAGCAAGCCGGAAGGTATGGCCGCGCAATTCACCTTGACGAAAGTACGCGCGCGCCGGCCGCTCAAATCATGAATGGCGCGGGCGATGAGCTCCTTTCCCGTTCCTGTTTCGCCGAGAATCAGCACCGTGGATTGCGTCGGAGCCACAATTTCCACCTGCTTCAGCACCTGCGTGAGCGCCGCGCTGTCGCCCACAATCTCCTCAAAGTTGTGTTCCGTCCGAATCTCGTCTTCGAGATAAACCTTCTCTTCCGCGAGCTGGTCCTTGAGTTGGGCGATTTGCCGGTAAGCCAGCGCGTTGTCTACGGCAAGCGCTACCTGGCGCGCCACTTGGGTCAGAAAGGCCAGCCCCCCTTCGTTGTAAGCTCCCGGCGCCGCGCTAATAAGACCAAAAACTCCCAGCCGCCGCTGCGCGGTCGTAAGCGGCAGCATGCAGGCGGATGCAACGTGATAGCGGAGGACGGAGGCCCGGACAGCGGGAAAGCGGCTCGCCATCTCCTCACCGGTCAATATCGCCGGCTGCTGGCTCTTCCACACGCTTCCACCCGGCGATTCCTCCAGGGGCAACTCCAATCCCTCAACGTCTTCGACATCCAAACGCGACTCCAGAAGGTGCGCGCGCATCAGATTCCGCTCCGCATCGTGGAGCACGAGGATGAGGGAATCGAAGCGGACCACAGGGTGCAATAAACCAGCGAGGACGTGGAAGAGCTCGTGGAGATCACGGTGGAGGGCAATAGCTTCCGACACTTCCAAAAGCGCGCGATGACGTTCCAATTCCGAGATGGGCTCAATCCGCTCGACGCTGGCTGCCGCATCGCTCATAGAGTTTTCAGCGTAACATCCGGTGCACGCCCGCTCAAGACGCGCGCCAGCGTAATGGCTCGGTTTCGAGCGCGTAGAGGCGGCCTTATGCCGCCATTCTGTCGGCCGGGGTAACCCTCCGCTACGTTATGCTCCAGCTTTAACAATCGCTACTGCCGGGCGTAAAGGCTCACCCATTGCCCACGCCGTTTGAACTCCAGGAGAAGCTTCAAACGGTAGCGAGCCGCGAGCTTTCTCGCGCTCACCTGCGGGCTGTACCCGTAAAATCGCGACGCGAACTGGCGAAGCGCGCCAATCCGGGTAAGAAGGTTGTACTTCGATTCCCATTTGCGGGAGTAGAGATAAAGCACGTCGAACGGAGGAGGATTGCGGAAATTCGCAGCCGCGAAGTCATCGATACTCGCCACTCGCAGCGGACGCGCGACGTAGCCGAGGGACGGCTGGCGCAGCTCGTCAGTAGCCGGCCAGGCAGTAAGAATCACCGGATTGCCGGGAAGCGACTCAAGGTAGCGGGCAGCGGCTTGTTGCAGGCGGACAAAGTCGACGTAGGAAAGATTGTTTTCGTAAGGAAACGGATAGGGGGGATTAATGAACCAGGAAGCGATGAAGCAACCGGCGGTGGCCAGCAGCCATACCTGCGCAGCGCGCCGAGGCAGGCGCGAAACGAAGGTCAGAGCGAAAAGAATGAAGAGGGGAATAACGGGTAGCATGTACCGCGCCAGTACCGCGCCACCGACCAAACTTAGCATTACGGCGTACGCGCCAGCCACTGCGCCGGCCAGGACCCTAAAGTCATTCGCGCAGATCCGCCGCTGCCCCCATTGGGAAGAGGGGGCGGAACCGACAGGGTGGTGAAGTCTTGATCCCGCCTGGCGGGACAAGAAGCTCTCCGCACCGTGCGGCCGGGAAAGCAGATGCCGTGGCAAAGCTAACGATTCGGTTTTGTCCGCCGCGCGCTCGTGCCTGCGCGCCCACACGAATCCTGCGATGGCGCCTGCAGTGAGGACCCAATTGAACCCCTGAATGAAAATCTCCGCAGTACGCGCCACAAAGCTTCGGAGGACATGCGCGGGTGCGAGAGCAGAATAGAGGTTGTATTGGAGATACTCCGCATTTCCCGTCCAAAAACCAGTGACGTGGCGGTAGTAAACGGCCCAGACAGCCAGCGCAAGGGCAGGAGCCACGAGAGCCATCCAGACCGTAGCGCGCCGTTCCTTTCGGCGCAAGAAGCAGAAGCCCCAAACGACTGGCAACACGACAGCAGCAGTCTCTTTGCTCATTACCGCCATTACGGCAGAAAGCGCGAAGGGCAACCAACGCTCCTCGAGCAGGAACAGCAACGAAAGGGTGGTGAAGCACGCCGCCGCGAGATCTAGAAAGACCAGTGAGCTTTGCGCAAAGAAGAGCGGTGAGAGAGCAAGCAGAATCGCAGCCCATACCGCAGCCTCACGACCGACGGCTTGCTGCCCCAGATCATAGGTTGCCACGACCGTTATCGCCGCCACCAAGATCATCGCCACGCGGCTGACGGCTTCGGAAAAGCCAAAGAGACGCCAAAAAGCAGCGAGATAAGCCATCACCAAAGGCGTATGACCTGTTGGAAGGGTGCTGCGCGGAATCAGCCAGCCGTGATGGTAAAAATCCAGGGCGGCAGGAATGTAGTACCCGGCTTCGTCCCAGAAGTACGGAAGATGAAGCAACGGAAAGTGCGCGAGAAGAATGCCAGAAAAAGCAACCAGCAATACGGCAAGGAACCGGGATGAACGACGCATTGAACGTCCACTTTACCAGAATCATTGTTCGCCCGCCCTCATTAGGCAATGTCTGAGCAAACTATGCGATTCTGTTTCCACGTCTGGGCTGCCGTCTTCCCAGTTTGGCACGGGACTTCGTTCTTGTTACGGAGATTAGAGCAGACCAAGGCGCTAAGTGCCCGTGTCTCAATAGGAAAGTCTCCCTGGCTATCGGATCGCCTTACGTTAGGCAGGGATTGGCAACATACGTGCTCTCACACGTGCAGCATCTCGGAGGAGGAAACGATGGGTGGCATGAAGCTAATGCTCGATCCGGGCCGGCGAAGCTCCGAGGTCGAGTTCTTCGAGGAAAGCCTTCGCCGGAAAGTCGTGGGTCAGGATCGTGCAGTACGGCAACTGGCGCGCATCTACCAGGTTTTCCGGGCAGGTATTTCCGCGCCCGGACATCCTCTGGCTAATCTGCTCCTTCTCGGACCAACGGGCTCCGGGAAAACCCGTCTGGTCGAGGCTGCTGCCGAAGTACTGTTTGGCGAGGAGCGCGCGGTGCTCAAGATTGATTGCGCGGAATTTCAGCATAGCCACGAAATCTCAAAGCTCATTGGCTCTCCGCCGGGATACCTCGGTCATCGCGAGACCCACCCCTTGATCACTCAAGAGGCACTCGATCAGTACCACACCGACACGCTCAAAGTGTCCTTGATTCTCTTTGACGAAATTGAAAAGGCCAGCGATGCTTTGTGGCAGCTTTTGCTTGGTATTCTTGACAAGGCGACCTTGACGCTGGGCGACAATCAGCGTGTAGACCTTTCGCGCAGCATGATCTTCATGACATCTAATCTGGGCTCTCAAGAAATGGCGAATCTGGTGGAAGGAAGTCTGGGATTCGTCAGCGGGGTCGAACGCGACAACACGGACCTTGACCAGAAGATCTACAAGACCGCTTCCGAGGCGGCACGGCGAAAGTTTTCACCCGAGTTTATGAACCGCATCGACAGGGTTATTGTGTTTCGAAGCCTCCAGCGGGATCATCTGGAATCGATTCTGGAGATTGAGATCGAGCGTATTCAGGAACGGATCATGAAGTCCACGGCAGGAAAGCAGTTTGTCTTTCAATGCACTCCGGCCGCTCGGGATTTTCTGCTGCAAGAAGGAACCGATGCCAAATACGGGGCCCGTCATCTGAAACGAGCCCTCGAGAGGCACCTGGTATTTCCCATCTCCAATTTGCTGAGTACGGACCAAATCCGCCTGGGAGATTTGATCACGGTAGATGTCGAGCCGGGAAATTCCAAACCCGTGTTCTTCCGGGAAGAACGAGGGGCTCTGCTTCGCCCTGGAACGGTCTTCAATCCGGCGCGGGCGCTAAGCGCTGCCTCCACAGGGACTGCGGCCCGATCACTGGTGCCGGTCCACTCGGCCGCCGATTGATTTCTACTCCGGGCCTTCCCTTGTTCTATTTCGAGTGTACGCCTTCCTATCATAGTGTCCAGGAATTGGGGTGGACGATCCGCTTTAATTTTCCAAGCCGAAGCCAACTTTACTCGCAAGCTGCTGTTTTTAAAATGCTTATTCGACATTGCCCGTTTTGGTCAAATAAGCAACCTCTTTTCAGTAGCTTATCGGGACTTAGCAGGCCCAAAATTTGGGTTCGTCTGGCTTCGTTCCTCTAATTGTCGTTTATAATCAGCAACTTACGAGGATGCACCCACGTCATAGGGGCTGGTTTCTGGCTTTGCGGATCGCTGGCGATATCTAACTCTCGTCTTATCTGTGGCTTCTCGCGATTCGCCGCTCGCATTTCTATCTGCGGTAGCTTTTCGCAGCGCGAGCAGCAGCCGGATTTTTTGATCGATCTGGCGGTCAACCACGCTCAACTGGTTCGCTAGCGCGCGCTGCTTCGGCGTGGGGGCTAAACGCTCTTCATGCATGGTGGGGGTGATCTCGGTATGGTCGCGCAGGTAGAGCTGATACTGGGTCTGAATGTTGGCGGTTTCGCGCAGCAGCTCGAGCCGCAGGGATGAGATTTTCGCCTCATCGCCGGCTCCTTTCGCTCCCGCTTCAGCCAGCGAGCAAAAAAGTGTTTTGATAAGAGCGCCGCGCACCGTGGGAATCGGGCCGTAAATCCAGCCGGTCACATCCCGGGCTGCGGCATAGTCCTTGGCCTCCACGTAGCCTCGCAGGACTTCCAGCCATTCCAGCAGCTTCTGAAATTTGGTCGGCGAGTCGTCTCTCCACCAGATCAGACCGCGGCGGAGCTGGGCGGTAGGAATCTCCGCGCTGATCTTTTGGCTAATCTGAAGGCTCTCCCGCTCGCGCTTGATCTCGAGCTTTTGGATGCGGCGCGCCATCAAGGCGGCCTGAGAGCGATCGAGTCGCCGCCTCTGCCATTGCAGCAGCGCAACATCGTGCAGAAGGCTTTTCTGGAAGTCATTGGCGGGAAGGAAAGAGGTTCGCAAGCCATCTTCAATCTCCGCGAACTCTTCAGGGTCTTCGTCCAATTCCCGCATGCGGTCGTGCAGAGAGCAGAGATAAGACTTGTGTTCCCCCGCATAGCGGCCATGCTTCAGCCCGTTCTGAGACGAACGGAGTTTCCCGAGCAGGCTGCGCGGGCCAGTGGACTTTTGGGCGTTCTCGCGGTTGGCAGCGAGCTTGGCAGCGCTTGTGGAAACGATGTCTTCACTCATGGATGCTCCTTTTGTTCACTGAGAGACAAGCCGTGGACCTTCCCGCCAAGCGGGACGGAGGTCCGCGCTGCCTTCTGATGGATGCTCCTATGGGTGCCCACAAGGGGCGCCCCTACGTAGACTCCAGGCGGCACGAGAGAGGCTAAAAACGCCGGAGCTCTACGGACCCCCTCACCCGGACCGCGCCGGCTGCGGTTCACCCTCTCCCGAGGGAGAGGGACGAGATTGCGTATTCATCCCTCGCCCGGCTCCCTCACCCACCGCCACGGGAAGCACCGCTCCCTGCGGTCCCTCTCTCCCAAAGGGCACGAGGCCAGGGGCTCTATTAGCTTTGGCCGCGGCTCTACTGGCGCTACAGATTAATGTGCAAGTGAAAGTTTAGAGGTTTCGAGTGAGACGGTGGGCACAAGCGAGACGGTTGGGACGGTTTTTTTGCAGGACGCGACCGGCGAAAGTCCCGGTCTCAATTATTTTGGCAAGATTCTCGGGGTCAGCTCACCCGCCTGCGGGCAGGAGCTGCTCCGTCGCTGAAGCTCTGGAGCGTAAGCGACCTTCGGTGGGCGCAGGCCCGGCCCCGCTTGGCGGGACCGCCCTCTCCCCCAAAGGGGTCTAGGGTAGAGTGTCTACCTTAATTGTAGCTCGGCCGCGCTGCGCCACCCAGATTTGTACCATGCGATTTCGGGGAGACTGCGTTAGATCTTCTGACGCACGAATACTGGTTGCTCCAAAGCCGCAGCGGAATGCGAACCAAGATTCCTTGCCCTTTGCCGCTGGCGCAGTTCCGAAAGAATGAGTGGAATCAAGCGGCGTCGGCGTAACTCGTCACTCGATTTCGCCGACCGCGATTGGCCAAGATACCCCAGCTCCCAATACGCCTGCTCGGCTTCAATGGCACCGACAAATCTCCTCGCCAAGTGATAGTGAGCCGCACTACTATGATTCACATCCATTTTGCCTTGAAGAGCATGATCGGCCGTAGCCACTCCGATCAGGCAGCAGCAGGACTGGTAGGCGAGCTTGCCGCCTTTCGTGTGAGCCAGCAACCAGACTAACCGCTCATCGCTGTAGGCGGTCCGCAAAAATTGCCGGATGGCGTGTTTTCCCCGTCTCAACTGAATGTCCATTTGCTTCCCCTTTTCAGATACAGACTAAGATGTTCTTAGGGCATCGACCATCGCCGGCGGCTGACGGGCTCAAGCGCTCGATTTTTGCATCGCGCGCTTGCCTCGCGGCCCGTAGGAGCTTGGGAGGATTCCCCTCTTCAGCATCGATCCTCCTGGCTTAGCCGCCGGCTTCACCAAATCCCCCTCGCACTTTCATAAAGCAATCTCTGATCCAAACTTTCTTTCCATTCGGAACGTGCCGTCGACGTTGTACAAACTTATGGAGATACAGGTTGATCGCGGCAGGACGGCCGGGAATTACCAAGCTCCCGCCGCCGCCGAAGTTCGGAAACTGAATTCCGCATCTTGGTAAATCCTGTCTTTTAGACGCCCAGATATAGACTATATCCGGCGCTCACGTCGATAACCTGACCGGTAATATTTCGCGCAGCATCGGAGCAGAGGAATAGAACCATTCGGTTAATATCCGCAGTAGAAACCATTCTGCCAAGCGCCGACGGGCGCATAAAGCGTCTTTCCATTTCTGCGGTCGAAATTCCCAGAGCCTTGGCTCGCGTGTTCAGCACACCTTTGATCGCTTCGCCAGCAACCGGACCCGGGCAGATCGCGTTTACCCGAATATTCGCAGCGCCCGCTTCCTGGGCGAGGGTTAAGGTGAGATTGATCAAGCCGGCCTTGGATGCCGCGTACGGCGAGCGCAGTGGGTAGGCCCAATGAGCGGCAACCGAAGAGAAGTTGATGATGCATCCCTGGCGCTGGCACATCATCGGCTTCAGGCACTCGCGGCACAGCAGGAATGGTCCTGTGAGATTCGTATCGAGCACTTCTTGCCATGCCTTGAGGCTTATCCCGGTGACGGGCGCCGTGGGCCCCCTGGCGCCAGCATTGTTTATGAGTATGTCGATCTTTCCAAAGCAGTCGAGCGCGGTCGCAACCGCCCTGCGCACGTCCTTTTCGATCCGAATATCGGCGCGAATGGGTAAGAAGCGGTCCTTCGGTTCATGCCGTCCGGCCATCCCCGGTTGCCGCGAGTTTCTGCGCCGGGAAATTCCGGCCACCGAAGCCCCCGCCTGGAGCAAAGCCTCCCCCAGCGCGCTGCCAATCTCTCCAGCCACACCGGTAACGAGAGCCACGCAACCTTCAAGACCGCTGGCTTCAAAAGCCATCAGGAACCTTTAAACAGAAAGATTTAAGCCTAGTCTATGTCCCGTCTATTGGTAAACCTTGGGCGGCCCCTCACCCGCCTGCGGCTAGGAGCCGCTCCGTCGCTGAAGCTCTGGAGCGCAAGCGACCTTCGGTGGGCGCAGGCCCGGCTCGCCACGCTAGCCACCCTTTCCCCGAAGGGGACGAGGGATTGTCGAGAGAAGCGCGACAGGACACCAAGTTGGGAGGGAACTGAAATCGGGGGGAAAGGCTCAATCTTGCTCTCCTTCACCTTTTGCCATCGATTGGAAGAGAACGCTCGTGCGAACGTCGGTCTTTTGGCCTGTGACGGAATTGGAAGCGCAGGTTTCGAGCGTACCTACCAGTTGAAGGTAATCACGATCGCCCGGTTTCTTCCCGGAACCACGCTCGACGGTTCCGGTGAAGCGATAGTATTTTTCATGAATTGCCCGGGTTCTGAATTCTACGTGATTACCCTTTCGGACACCAATGATAAGGGGATAACTCAGAAGAGCATCCGATTCGTTCTCGCCTTGATAGACGTCGATATAGCCTTTGAGCATCGTCTCTTCCTGAAGAATCGCCAACTCGTCTTGTGGTCCCAGAAAATGATAACGCCCCGTCATCACTGGCGCTTCCGCGGCAGGAGCAGCACTTTGTGCCGCCAAGCAACCCGCGCATCCACCAAACAGCGAGGGCAACAGGAGGAGTAAAGTGAGCCGCATTCTCTTGGGACTGACGAAGATCATTCGCGATCGAGTCCGGATATATCGCCGACTCCCAACATTATATCCGTCTTAAGAATTGACCGTCAGGCAAGGAATCCAGAGTTGGCAGCCGAGAGGCTGTGGACGCTCAGGGAGTAATGCCTCAGAAGGTGTGAATTAATCGTTTGAACCACAAAGGCACCAAGGCACGAACCGTGAAAACAAAACTCGTCTCTGCGTGTCTTGGTGTCTTTGTGGTGAGATGTGCAATTTGTTCACACGTTCTCAGTCTCGGGGGCGTAGCGCCGGGCTTTGAGCCCGGCATCTCGCCAAATGCCGACCTAAAGGTCGGCGCTACTCGCCGGACAGGCATTAAGCCAGGGAATTGGAATTTGATTGCATTTTCCAGCCGCATGACGCATCATCGCAGATTTCGACTCCACAGACTGCGAACGCAGGGAGGATAGAGAGTTACATGCCGCATAAAATAGCGAAGATTGGCGAGCCGCGAGGGCGGCTCGGCGTGCTGATTCCCGGCATGGGGGCTGTTGCCACCACGTTTATTGCCGGCGTCGAAGCAGTCCGGCGAGGCTTGGCTTCGCCCATCGGCTCGCTGACCCAGATGGGAACCATCCGGCTCGGCAAGCGCACAGAACAACGAACTCCGCTCATCAGGGATTTTGTGCCGCTCGCGACCCTTGAAGACCTGGTCTTTGCCGGCTGGGATGTATTTCCGGACAATTGCTACGATGCCGCCCTGAAGGCAGGAGTGCTCGACAAGACCCTGCTCGATTCGGTCAAGGATTTTCTTAGCCAGATCCACCCCATGCCCGCCGCCTTCGATCAGAAATTTGTGAAGAATCTCCACGGGCGGAACGTCAAAAAGGCCAAGACAAAAATGGAGCTGGCGGAGCAGGTAATGGAGGATATTGCCCGTTTTCAGAAGGACTCCGGCGTTTCCCGCTCCGTCATGATCTGGTGCGGATCGACCGAGTCTTTTCTCAAAGCCTCAGAAACTCACGCCTCGCTTGGCGCTTTTGAAAAAGGACTGCTCTCGAATAGCCCGCAGATTGCTCCCAGCATGATTTACGCTTACGCGGCTCTGAAATCCGGTATGCCTTTTGCGAACGGCGCGCCAAACCTAACGGTGGATACTCCGGCGCTGCTCGAACTGGCAGAGCGGAACCAGTTGCCGGTTTGCGGGAAAGATTTCAAGACCGGCCAAACATTGATGAAAACCATGATCGCTCCCGGACTCAAAGCCCGGTTGATCGGCGTGCGTGGCTGGTTTTCCACCAACATCCTGGGTAATCGCGATGGTGAAGTCCTGGACGACCCGGGTTCGTTCCGCACCAAGGAGGAGAGCAAGCTTTCGGCCCTCGAATACATATTGCAGCCCGAGCTCTACCCGGAGCTTTACAAAGACCTTTACCATAAGGTCCGAATCAATTACTATCCGCCCCGCGGTGACAACAAGGAAGGGTGGGATAACGTCGATATTTTCGGATGGCTTGGCTATCCCATGCAGATCAAGATCGACTTTCTCTGCCGTGACTCCATTCTGGCGGCGCCAATCGTCTTGGATCTGGTTCTGTTTTTGGACTTGGCGCAGCGTTGCCCGGAAATGGCGCGGAAAGGCATTCAAGAGTGGCTGTCGTTCTACTTCAAGAGCCCCATGTGCGCTCTATCTCTGTACCCTGAGCACGACCTCTTCATTCAGCTCATGAAGCTCAAAAACACGTTGCGACATCTCCGGGGCGAAGATCTGATCACGCACCTTGGCCTGGAATACTACGACTGAGGATCGCAAGCGGCAAGCCGTGCGGCCTACATCACTTTCGGTTATCGACGGATAAGGGAGTTACAATATTGCTTGTATTGCCAAACCACTGACACGGATTTCTCACGGGTTGCGAAGGAAAACTGAAAGATGCCTGCGGTAATTGATCAAGAACTGAAGGAACAGCGAATGGCGCTCGGGCATGTGAGCTGGGAGACCTATGAGCGCCTGTTAGCGGATTACCTCGATTCCAGTTCTCCACGCTTCACTTATGACCGGGGGACGCTTGAAATCATGAGCCCATCTAGGGAACACGCGAAGTTGGAGGAGGTCATCGCTGCGGTTGCCGACGTGATCGCGGAAGAGTGGCAAGTGGAGTTTGAGAGGCTGGGCTCAACCACATTCCGCAGGAGCGATCTTGAGCGAGGGTTGGAACCGGACTCCTGCTTCTATATCCAAAACGTCGAAAAGATCCGCGGGAACCGGGAGATTGATCTGCCCGTGGACCCGCCCCCCGATCTCGTTATCGAAGTCGAGATTACAAGCCCTCTCTTGGACAAGGTTCAGATTTACGTCCAACTTGGAGTTCCCGAGATCTGGCAGTACGACGGCGACAGACTGAATATTCTCCGGCTAGCCGGCGAACATTACGAGAGCAGCTCTCAGAGCGGCGTTTTGCCTCCGCTCAGCCAATCCGTATTGGCCGATTTCATTGAGCAAAGCAAGACGCTTACCACGCTCGCCTGGCGCCGGATGGTTCGCAGTTGGGCACGGGAGCAACAGCGTTAGGGTGGGCGCCCTCCCCTCACCCACCGCTTCGCGGTCCCCCCTCTCCCAAGGGAGAGGGCCATATCTCTTTTGAATTTGGGTCTAGGGATACCGTCGTTCGTTGCCGAGTTTTTGAAATGTAGCACCAAGCGCGGGGCTAAGCGACGCCGATAGCACTCACCAACGGCTTGACGGCATCGGCCGAATTCTGGAGCGCGCTGCGCTCTTCGGCGGTGAGCTTGATCTCAATGATCTGCTCGATTCCGCGCGCGCCCAGCTTCACGGGCACTCCCACAAATAGACCGTTGATTCCGTATTCGCCTTCCAGATAAGCCGCGCAAGGCATAATTTTCTTGCGATCGTTGAAGATGGCGTCGATCATCTCGACCACGGCCGCCGAAGGCGCGTAATAGGCGCTTCCCTTTTTGAGCAGATTTACAATCTCGGCGCCGCCGTTCCGGGTGCGCGTAATCATAGCGTCGAGTTTATCCTTGGGGAGCAAATCCGTCACGGGAATTCCGGCGACGGTGGTGTAACGCGGGACAGGCACCATAGTGTCGCCGTGGCCGCCCAGCACGAAGCCATGCACGTTCTGCACGGAGACGTTCAGCGCTTCGGCGATGAATGCACGGTAGCGCGCCGTATCGAGCACACCCGCCATGCCGAGCACCCGCTGCTTGGGAAAGCCGCTGACCCTGAACGCGGTCTGCGCCATGGCATCCAGTGGGTTCGACACCACAATAATGATGGCGTTGGGCGATACTTGGGCAGCCTCGCCAATCGCGCTTTTCACAATCTCGTGGTTCTTCTTGAGCAGGTCGTCGCGGCTCATGCCCGGCTGCCGCGCCAGGCCCGCCGTCATGACGATGACGTCGGAGTTGGACGTCCCGGAATAGTCGTTCGCTCCGGCTACGCGAACGTCATAGCCTTCGATGGGCCCTGCTTCTTGCATATCCAGGCTCTTACCTTGCGGAATACCTTCCAGGATATCCACCAGAACCACGTCGGCCATTTGCTTATCCACCAGGCGCTGGGCCACGGTTGCGCCAACGTTACCGGAGCCAATCACGGTTACTTTCTTACGCATCGGTCCTCCTGAGTCAACCTAACTCTAAAAAGTTCGGTCAAGACCCCTCACCCGGCCCGCGCCGGCCGCGGTCCATCCTCTCCCTCGGGCTGAGTGTGTCCCACATCTCTTACTGGACACGGGGGTGTATCAGGGCACGGCTTTAGCCGTGCCGACCGAAAGCCAACAGAATGCCGGCTTTAGCCGCTGCCGGTCAGGGGCTGAAGCCCCGTCTTAAGTCCCAGCTTCCCTCGGCACGGCTAAACAGGCTGCGGGGAAAAACTCCCATGAGAGCCCCAAATGGCGCTCGTCAAGATTTGTAAGTTATTGATTCTCCGTTCGAGCAACCGCCATTTTCGGCCGATTTTGGCTCCGAAAAGCCGTTTTTCCGCAACCTGTAAAGCCGTGCCCTGATACGAGGCCCTTCGCAACCTGCTGGGTAGCAGCCGCTTCACGTCCACCCCCGGGTGTCCAGCCGAAGATATGGGCAAAGATCAGCCCTCGGGAGAGGGAAAGCTGCGATCCTTAGTTTCTCGTCTGCGAATCCTCGCCACCGCAGACGTGGCAACGAAGCCATGTCTGCGCCAACCGGAACCGTGGCGGCGTAAAGCCGCCGCTACAGGAACTGGCGCAGGACGGCGGGCAGAATGCCGCCATTGCGGTAGTAGTCGATTTCGATATTCGAATCCAGCCGCGCGATCACGTGGAACCGGCGCGTTTTTCCATCGGAATCCGTTGCGCTCACCTGGAGCTCACTGCCCGGCTCGATCGTGTCCTTCAGGCCAGCGATATCAAATATCTCCCGGCCGTCGAGCCCTAGCGACGCGGCAGATTCTCCGGCCTTGAACTGAAGGGGCAACACGCCCATCCCCACCAGGTTGCTGCGATGGATTCGCTCGAAGCTTTCGGCAATCGCCGCTTTCACGCCGAGCAAAAGCGGTCCTTTAGCGGCCCAGTCGCGGGAGGAACCGGAGCCGTATTCCTTGCCTGCAATCACGAGCAAAGGCACACCCTCTTGCTTGTAGCGCATGGCGGCGTCGAAGATTGTGAGCCGCTCTCCATCCGGCAAATGCACGGTGAATCCGCCCTCGGTACCCGGCGCAAGAAGATTCCTCAGCCGGATGTTGGCGAATGTGCCGCGCACCATCGCCCGGTCGTTTCCGCGGCGCGAGCCGTAGGAGTTGAAGTCCTTCTTAGCCAGCCCGCGCTCGATCAGATATTTTCCCGCAGGGCTGTCTTCCGCGATATCACCCGCCGGTGAGATATGGTCCGTGGTGACAGAATCCCCAAGCAGCGCCAACGCGCGCGCGCCGTGAATTTCCCCGATGGGCTGCACGTCCCGGGTGAGGCCGGCGAAAAACGGCGGCTCTTGAATGTACGTGGAATCTTCACGCCACTCGTAAAGCTCGCCTCCTTTCACGGGCACAGCGTTCCAGGTGGAATTGCCGTCCCAGACGTTCGCGTAGGTCCGGCGAAACATTTCCGCACTTACGGCTCGATGGACCGCGTCCGAAACCTCCTGGGACGACGGCCAAATCTCTTTCAGGTGAACCGGCTTCCCTTCCCGGTCACGGCCGAGTGGTTGGTTAACGAGATCGATATCCACGGTGCCGGCGAGCGCATACGCCACGACTAGCGGAGGCGAGGCCAGATAATTGGCGCGGACGAGCGGATGAATACGTCCTTCAAAGTTCCGGTTACCGGAAAGGACTGCTGCCGCCACTAATCTGTTTTCGGTAACGGCCTGGGCGATGCTGGCCGGCAGGGGTCCGCTGTTACCGATGCAGGTCGTGCATCCATAACCCACCAGATCAAACCGCAAGGCTTCGAGATCTTCCAGCAATCCACAGGATTTCAAGTATTCGGTGACGACTTTCGAGCCGGGCGCAAGGCTGGTCTTAACGTAAGGCGGGACCTGCAATCCGCGGTCGCGGGCCTTTCGCGCGAGCAGCCCGGCGGCAACCATCACCCCTGGATTTGAAGTGTTGGTGCAGGAGGTGATGGCGGCAATCACCACCGCGCCATGGCCCATCTGCTCCTTCGTTCCGTTGAACCTGACCGTAGCGGTTCGCTTTGCATCTTCCGCCGAAAGTCCCAGACCGCGCTCCTTTACCGGCGCCGTGAGAACGCGCTCGAAGGATTCCTTCATTTTCGAGAGCGCCACCCGGTCCTGCGGCCGCTTGGGTCCTGCCAGGCTCGGCTCAACAGTCCCAAGGTCGAGCTCGATGGTCTCGCTGAATGCTGGATCAGGGGTTGACGCCGTGCGGAACAAATCCTGCTCCTTCGAGTACCGTTCCACGCGGTCAACCTCTTCTTCTGTCCTTCCTGTTTGACGCAAGTAACGAAGTGTTTCCTCGTCGACAGGAAAGAAACCCACAGTCGCGCCATACTCGGGCGACATGTTGGCAATGGTCGCGCGATCCGGCACAGACATCTCTGCGAGGCCGTCACCGAAAAATTCGACAAATTTCTCCACCACCCCTTTCTTGCGGAGTACTTCGGTGACGGTCAGGACCAGGTCGGTGGCCGTGACCCCGGGCGACAAGCTTCCTTTCAGCTTGAATCCGACCACTTGCGGCGTTCGGAAGAAATAGGGCTGCCCGAGCATGGCCGCCTCTGCCTCGATTCCGCCCACGCCCCAGCCGAGAACTCCCAAGCCATTGATCATGGTGGTATGCGAATCGGTGCCGAGCAGCGTATCAGGGAAGAGAACGATATCGGCGCCTTGTCTTTCTGCCTCCACCACCTTGGCGAGAAATTCAAGATTTACCTGATGAACGATCCCGGTGGCCGGAGGAACCACCCGGAAATTCGCAAAGGCCTTTTGGCCCCAGCGCAAGAACTCATAGCGCTCACGGTTGCGCTGAAATTCAATTTCCGCGTTCCGCTGGAGCGCCGCCGGCTGGCCAAATACGTCAACTTGAACGGAGTGGTCGATCACCAGATCGACGGGAATCAGCGGATTGATGCGCCCCGGATCACCTCCGAGACGCTTCATGGCGGACCGCATGGCGGCAAGATCGACAACGGAAGGAACGCCTGTGAAATCCTGAAGGATCGCCCGCGCGGGCTTGAAGGGGATATCGTGAGCAGCGGGCGCACGCGCATTCCAGGATGCGAGCGAAATTACGTCTTCCTCCGTCACCTGCCCGCTTCCACAGTTGCGCAGCAAATTTTCCAGGAGAATGCGTATCGAGAAAGGAAGCTGCGATACTGGTCCTGCTTTGGCCCGTTCCAGGCGGTCTAGCCGATAGATCACCGCTTTGCCGGCCTTGGTCTGAAGGCTTGCGCGCGCTCCGAAAATATTGTTCTTGTGATCCATATGTCCAAAAGATTCGACTATAGCACGATCATGAAACAGGGAGGGTGGGCCGCCGCCCGGGATGGTGTCCTAATGTCGGTCTCCAGTCGGATGAACGGTTTCTTGACTGGCAACAGACCGAAACAGTACACTTTTAGACGATTTCAGTACTTCAGTCTGATGATCACCAGCATCCACACCCTGATT
The DNA here is from genome assembly GCA_030040995.1 of Terriglobia bacterium. Lineage (GTDB taxonomy): Bacteria > Acidobacteriota > Terriglobia > UBA7540 > UBA7540 > JASHON01. Next base: position 57,588 of record JASHOS010000084.1, read on the forward strand.
TATTCCGACGATGCCCCCGCAACGCGCGCATTCCTTCGCGACGTCCTCGGCTGGCCCTACGTCGAGGATGCGCTGGGCGGAGGCGCGGGTTGGCTTATCTTCAAGACCGGGCGGAGTGAGATGGGTGTGCACCCGACCCACAGCATCTACGATGGCAAGACGTACGAATCGCCGCGGCACCATCTGATCTCCCTGATGTGCGACGACATCTCACGCACTGTCGCTGAGCTGAGGGGCAAAGGAGCGGAGTTCCGCGGCGAAGTTCAGGATCACGGGTACGGACTGGTGGTCATGATGGCCGTACCCGGCGCGGACGACATCATGCTTTACGAGCCTAAGCATCCGCTGGCATATAGCCTTTGACCGGTTGAAAGGGCAACTAACTCACTCCCACTTTTCACCGTTCGCAAGGCATCGTTCAAATTAGGACACTCCCCGGCCCCGCATACCGCCAGTTTCAAAGCCTTTTCATGGCGGCTTCATATTCCGGGAAGTAGCGGCCAATAACTGGCAATTCGAAGGTCGTGAGAATTGACTCCTTCGGCTCGCGCTCGAGCAAAAACTCGAAGGATCGCCTTATTAATTCCTCAGCTCCGATTTTTCCGCTGGTGAGTTTCCGATAGTACTCCGACTCGAGCGTCACGACGTGAGAAGACTTGCTTCCATCTCCCGTTACGGTTACCCGGAACCTCCGTTCGTCCATGCTCTCGATCTTGATATTTGCTGGCATAGTCGACCCCACATCAAGCCGGGTAGCGCGGACCTCCGCTTTTGGGAGGTCCGCGGCTTGTCCGTCAGATCAGCGAAAAGCCGCAGATCCCGCCAAGCGGGACGGTCTGCATTGCAATACCATAAAATCTTGTTCTTTTGACAAGATTTTTCGGCGAGAGACCCCTCACCCGCCTGCGGGCAGGAGCCGCTCCGTCGCTGAAGCTCTGGAGCGTAAGCGAC
>JASHOS010000085.1 GCA_030040995.1 Terriglobia bacterium
ACACATAACGGCAAAGCGGCGGTTATTGATGGCCGCTAATTGGACTGGAGTGTCATAGCTGTACCCGCCATGCTGGTACGGAACTCCGTAGGGGTCTTTGGCCTCGTACCTGTAAGGCTGGCGATTGTACCACGCCGTCGTCATGTGAGCCCAGTTCAATTTTCCAAATAGGACGACTTTGACTCCTTTGGCCTGAATTTGCGCAATCGCGTCGTGAAGCTCCTGCCAGGTGCCGAGCCTTACTTACCATCTTCCCTCCTGCTCGAAAGTCGACCAAGATTTATACCGGCCTTTGCCTCCCCTGTCCAGCGATTTTTCCGCCCCGGCCAGCGTGGCGTGTCGTTGACATATGAATGTCTGGCCGCTTGGCGCAGATATCGTCTTGTGACGGTTTGGTTGCGAATCCGCCGCACCGTGCAAAAAAATCACCTCGTCCATCTCACCCGTCCCCACCGTCTCAATCGAAACTGCTATTCTTTCACTTGCACATGAATAGCCTGCTTCGCCGCCAGATTGATCGAAACATCCGGCTGCTGCTCGTGCTGCCAAAGGCTGCGGCAGACAGGAATCAGAGCGGCAAATTGCGCGGAGTCGCAGCGGGTAGCGCAGAGTCTCTGTCTTTGAGACTCTGCGGCTTTTATCCCCGGAACTCGAGGAAAGCCGTAGATAACATTGGCGATAGGTCTCGCGAGCGACCGGAAAAAGCAGAAAACGGCCCCCCATGCCACGGGTCTTTCTCGTAAGTTGATGATTTTAAAGGAATATTAGAGGAACGAAGCCAGACGAACCCAAATTTTGGCCCTGCCAGATACGCTCAATCAAATGAAAACAAATAGCTTATTGAGCTAAAAAGAGTGTCAAACCGCAACCCTTTTTGACACAAAGGCTTGTAAGAAAAGTTGGGTTCGCCACGGGTTCAGTATGGCTTCGTCGCCCAGAACCCAGGGCATTACCCCTCGCTTGGTCTTCTCACGAATTTTGGTGCCGGGATGGCACTTTCAGTTTTCGAGGCGGTCTGGTGGATGGAATTTGGCATTGCCGGTGAGGAGGGCGCGATAAATGGCGGCATCGCGGAGGACGGATTCGACGTAAACTCGCGTGTCGGCATAAGGAATGCTTTCCACAAATTCATCGGAGTCCGGAAACTTGCCGTTGGTCAGCCATTCCGCTACCCGGGAATCCCCGGCGTTGTAAGCCGCGACCGCTTCGGCGGTGTCGCGGTTAAAGGAGCGGAGCAGGCCGGCGAGGTACCGGGAGCTCGTGCGAAGGTTATAACGGGGATCGTAGAGGAGACGGGCCGCTCGCCTGCGCCGCCAGCGGCTTCGCACGTGATATGCGGCGGTCGAGGGCATCATCTGCATGAGTCCTCGCGCACCCGCCGCTGAGAGGGCGCGCGGATTGAATGCCGATTCCTGGCGGATCAGACCCATAACGAGATATGGACTCAATCCATTGGCGCGCGCATAAAGGCGGACGGAGCTCCAGTAGGGGTGAGGATAAAGAAGGTTCCACACTTCACGGGGCAGTTCGCCAAAAGAATAGTCGGGATAATTCGGAACCGCGCGCGCTGCCGCCAGTATAGCTGCAGCCGGATTCTCCTGTTCTGACCACAAGCGCGCCACCGCCAGTAAATATTCGGGGTCGCCACCGTAACTTTCGGCCATGGACGCGAGATCGCGGCTGGCCAGTTGGCGCAACCCGAGATCCGCCAGCGTCGCGGCTGGCGTTAAAAGACGGGTTATTTCTGGCCGTTCTTCCTCCGCCCAAAGCGGCGGAGAAGGAGGACGCGCTGTGATTCCAAGGGGCATTTCCGGCGGAGGGGCATCATCGCGTCCTGGCAGAGAGGCGTTCGAAGCATGCAGACTGGCCAGGACGCTGCGGGCTTTATAACCGTAGTAGCTGTTCGGGAATTTTTCTACGACGGCGCGATAGAGGCCCTGAGCCTGGAGCACAGCTCCTTGTTGCTGCCGGATTCGCGCCAGCCAATAAAGGGCGTCCGGAAGATGGGGAGAGTCAGGATATTGGCGAAGATAGTCTTCGAGAGCCGTAGCGGCCGCCGCACCGTTGCCATCCAGCACGCGGTACCACGTTACCCACCAGACTGCCTGCGATCCCCAAAGCGAGCCAGGGAAATTCTGAGTGACCGGCTCATAGTATCGCGTCGCGGTCTGCCAGAATCCATTCCGGGAAAAGTAATCACCTGCGTAGAAAAGCGCATCCGCATAGGAAGGCGAGTGCGGGTGCTGCTGGTAAAGCAGATTAAGAGTGTTGAGCATCGATGGCGCGTCGTCAGCCCGCTCGTAGATGTGAACCAGCAGCGCCAGCCTCACCGCATCAAGGCCGCTGTTCTTTTGGATAGGGCTGAGAAGGTCCTCGGCTGCCCCGTCATAGTGCCCTGATCCCAGGAGGCTCCTTGCCTGCCCTAGCCTCCACTCGTCTGCCATCGCACTATGCGGCTCAGCTTGCAGTAACTGGTTATACCCATTCAGGGCGCGACTGAACTCCCCGGCTTGGAGAAACTTTGCGAGCCGCTCTGTTTTTCTCTGGTCAGAAACTTCTGGAAATGCCGCGCCCAAAGTGGCGCGAAGCTCGTCCAGGGCCCTCCCGGCATCGTCTCCCTGGGGCGTCAGCGGGAAATCGCAATAGAGAGTTTCATAAATCTTAGCGGATTTGCCGGCATTCCCCTCGACTCCGTACGCTTTGGCGAGCGTCTCAAGTGATGCAGCGCTCGCGAGCGCGCCGGGGGCGCCACTGATGACGGCGATGGCGCGCTGCGGCTGCCCTGCTTGGACCAGGAGATCCGCTTCCAACGCGACGGCAGCAATGCGGAGCGGGCTTTCTGGATACCGGCCGGGAAAGCCTTCGATCACTTGAATTCCTGCCGGGTAATCCTTGAGACTCTGGTCGGACAGTGCCTGATAGTATTCACCCCAATCGGCTACGGCAGAGCTGGTTCGGCTAGCCCGGCGAAGGTCGGCGGCGGCGGAGCTGAAGAGCGATGCCTGATATTCGCGATAACCCAGGACGAAATACGCCAGGCTCCGGTTCTGCGCGTTCCGGGTGGCCTGCGCGTACCGGCGTAGCGCCGGCCAGCCGCGCCGGCTCTTAGCGCGCCCCGCGATTTGCGCGAAGTAGCTGCTCACCGCCATGCCGCGGAGCACGCTCGCCCCGCCGGATACAGCTACAACGGCCAAAGCCAGCAAGAGCGGAGTTTTGCGATTAATCGACATCCTCGTATCTTTATAAGTTATTGTTATATCGGTTAACAGGATGCTGTCAAGATGGCAGCGGGTACCTTCATCCACCAATGGCCGTAAGGTGGTGATGTAGGGGGATGGCTTGCCGTCCCCTTCATTGCCGCCCCGAGAAAATCAATGAGTGCAGGGCAATCCCTATCCTTACGCTGCTCCGCTCCGACGTGGTTCTCTTACTGTGACCACGCGGTTGGGGTACGGTCCCAGCGGTGCTTGCGAAGCTGGCTATACAGCTCGGGGTCGAGCGGCCCCGCCTCGCTGGCCGTAACGTTAGCTTCTAGATTCCTGATCTTGCGCATGCCCGGAATCGTGACGCTCACGGCCGGGTTCATCAGAATGAAGCGTAACGCGGTTTCGGCAAGCGTCGTGCCCACCGGAACAACGGCTTTGATGGCCTCGACGCGGTCTACGGTGGCGTTAAGATTTTCTGGCACGAAATAGCTGTTGCGCCAGTCTCCCACCGGCCAACGGCTGCCCTTGGTGAGCGTTCCCGTGAGTGCTCCTTCGTCGAACGGAACACGGGCAATTACGGCGACATCCTTTTCCTTACAGGCCGGAAATAACTCATCTTCGGGACTCTGGTCGAAAATATTGTAAATCGCCTGGACCGCATCCACGAGTCCCGTCCGCACCGCTTGTAATCCGTTCCAGCTTTCCCACCGGTTGATGCTGATGCCCACGGCCTGAATCAAGCCTTGGCGCCTGAACTCGTCGAGTCCTTTCAACCACTTATCGCTTTGGATCCACGCGTCTTCCCAGGTGTGAAACTGGATCAGGTCAATCTGCTCGAGCCCGAGATTGCGGAGGCTGGCATGAACATACTCCGCAACATGTTCCGGTGGGAAACAGTCATCGAGCGTATATTCACGGCGGCTGGGCCATTGCATATTCTTGGGCGGAATTTTTGTGGCAACGTAGAGCCGCTTGGAAGGGTTGGCCCGGACTAATTTGCCGAGCAGTTTCTCGCTGTGTCCTTCACCGTAGGCCCAAGCAGTATCGAAAAAGTTGCATCCCAAATCCACGGAGCGTTGCAGCGAAGCAAGTGATTCGGCGTCGTCCGAGCCACTCCAACCTGCCATACCCCACATTCCGTACCCAAGCTCGCTGACCATCCAGCCCATCCTGCCAAACCTGCGGTATTTCATAACCACCTCCCAAACCGACGATCATAGCAATAAAACCGGCATCGGCGCAGCTTAACATACGGGCGGCGTTTCGCCGCCACCTGGCGCCGTAAACTCGCCGCTACAGCCGCCCAAATGCGCCCTAGCAATGAAATTGAAGAGAAGTAGCGCGAAGTCTTGCGGGCAGGCCATAATGGTGCGTATGGATGACTGCCTATTCTGCCGCATCGCCCGGCGCGAAATACCCGCCAAGATTGTCTATGAAGACGATTCAAGCCTGGCCTTTGAAGACATTCAACCACAATCGCCAGTTCATCTACTGGTCATTCCCCGCCGGCACCTCGTGTCTTTGCGTGAGATGAAGCCCGAGGATGAATCTGAGATAGGCCACTTATTCGCTGTTGCGGCCGGACTCGCTCGTGAGAGGGCGCTGGAAAACAACGGTTATCGCGCGGTTGTTAATAGCGGGACCTGGGGTGGACAGACGGTATTTCATTTGCACGTGCATCTTCTCGGCGGGCGGGTGTTTCACTGGCCGCCGGGTTAAGATCAGCACCGTTCGCTTAGGTCGTCATGCGAACTTGACGAACCGCATCGCCGCTGAATTCATGCAATATCGAAGCCCGGTGGGCTGCGGCCCGTCGTCGAAGACGTGGCCCAGATGGGCATCGCACCGGCGGCAGGAGACCGCAGTCCGGCTCATTCCCAGGGTATCATCCTCGAGTTCCTCAATATTCTCCTTGGCCACGGGAGCCCAAAAGCTCGGCCAGCCGGTATGGGAGTCAAACTTCGTCTTCGAGCTGAATAAGGCGGTGTCGCAGCAAATGCAGCGAAACAGACCTTTCTCGTGAAGATTCCAATAGGCCCCTGTATACGCCATCTCCGTATCCGCCTTCCGGGTAATATCGAATGCGGCGGGACTGAGCTGTCTTCGCCATGCGTCATCGCTCTTAACAATTTTCGGAACTTCTACGACGCCTTCGCGAGCGCCAGTATCAGAAAAATCGACAATTTTAACCATCGTTGGCTTTCCGGCTGGTTGGTCTCCAGCCTGCAGAGTCTCAGGTTTACTGTAACGCCAGAACGCAAGGCCCGCCAGCGCCGCCGATGTCCCAATGAAACCTCTCCGGCCAATCAGGCGCTGCGTCCTGTCTATCTCCTCAAAGCTCGGCTTTGACATGGCAAGCTCCCTTCTGCTCCAATGTGAAGCGCAATCCGGGATTACGGTTGCCCGGCGGACTTGCGGAAGGACACTTTGCTCTTCCGGCGCCCGTTGATCATGGCAAGATTGCGAACGCACGCGCCGGAAAGCCAAGACCGCGCTTCGGCTTTGGCCAAGTCACAACAATCAAGGCTCCCGTCGCTGGCACCTGGTCGAGATCGGCCAGCCCCTCAATTTGCCAATGGCCGTGCGTCAGCAGCCATTTTTCGGACTGGAGATCTTTGCTGGTGTCGGTGTCCAATGACTCGTGTCCGTTGGCCACGATGCCGCGCTGTTCGTACAGGAACATGATCGCCTCGAACGACCACGCCGGAAAGGGATAGCGCTGGAAGCGCGCGGGGTTGGCGTCCCAATCCTTGGACATGTCGGTGCGCAGCGCGGCGAAACATCCCGCGGGCACCCGGCCGTGCCTGCGCTCCCACGCCCTGATGTCGGCAACGGTCAGAGCGTGATTAGGATCCTTTCTGAGCATCGGCGTGATGTTAAAAACCACCAGTGGAAGGATCATCTGTTTCACCGGGATCTCGTCCATCGTCATGCCGTTGGGGTCGAAATGAGCGGGCGGATCAACGTGAGTGCCGTACTGCCCAACCATCGAGTAGAAGAAGGCGTGAAAACCGTCCTTCGCGATCGTATAGGGACGGCCCGTTTGGGGATCTGCGGCGAGCGAAAAAGTTGCTGGGCCGAATCCTCTCCACACGGGTGTCAACGGGCTGAAGGAATGGGTGAGATCGACAAACCGCTTCGATGCAATCACTTGGTATGCCTGCGCAAGCGATTCCTTTTGGGCTAAAGCGACGGGCAGCTTGGCGCCTGCGGAAATAAGGCACAAACTTGCGATCAGACACGTGCGAATCGTAAACAGCTTCGAAGTCATTTGGGCCTCCTTACACCTCAACGCTTGAATAGGCCTCGACGTACTTCTCGTCGTTGCAGCCGTAGTACGCAACGGTGCGTGCCGTGAAGTCGACCTCGTAATGGATAACGCCGGCGCGCCAAGACGCGGCAAGGAATTCCGGGAACGTGCTCTTCCCGGCCTGGTCGGTTCGCAGCGCGGCGATCAGCGCCTCCCGGTCGAAGGGCGGAACATCCACCGTGCCGGATACGAGCGGCGTGCTGGTTGTCATGACCGGCCCATGCTCGGTCAGGTACAGGGCCTGACAGGCCGGCAGGAACCAGAGGTTGCGCTTAACGCCAGCCCGCCGCAGCATTTCGGCAAGATAGGGAAAGCCGCCGACCTTGGGCCGGCCCGCCACGGCTCGTTCCTGCGCGGCCTCTAGGTTATCTATCGCCTTGGTCATTCGGACTCTCCTTTGGTCTAAAGTTGATCACGGCACCATCCATTTCAGCCCATAAGCCTGCGCGAAAGCGAGCAGACTTATGACCACCGCGAAGACGATGCTGTGCCAGAACGTGGAACGGAGCACATCGCCTTCTTTCCCTACCAAGCCAACTGTGGTGACGCCGACCGCGATGTTTTGGGGAGAAATCATTTTGCCGCACACGGCCCCGGAAGAATTGGTTGCGGCGAGCAGAACGGGTCTGATCCCAATTTGATGTGCGGCAGCTACCTGCAGATTACCGAAAAGAATATTGCTCGCGGTGTCGCTACCGCTCAGGAAGCAGGCAACCCATCCCAGGAAGCCGCTGGCCAGCGGAAACAATCCGCCCAGTGCCGCCAGCGCGGCACCCAGGGTGTAGGCCATGCCTGAATAGTTGTAGAGATAAGCCAGCGCCACGATGAGCACAACGGTAAGCCCGGGGAGAAGAAGTTGCTTGAGGGTTCTGATTCCCGCCTTGAAGAACAGGGAAGGCGGCGCGCCGAGAAGCAGTGCGGTGATCACGGTGGCCGTAAGGGCCGCCGTGCCTGCTGCAAACGGCTCGAAGCTGTAGATTGCGGCGTAGGGTTTGTGGTAGAGCGTAATGAAGATGGCGTTGTGAAGCACCGGCACGGGAATGGCGAGACGGGCCATCTGAAACAGTTTCAGGTAAGACCACAGGATCATCACTACGGCGAGTAAAACCCAGGGCGTCCATGCCGTCACCCCTTCACGCCAGCTTAATTCCAACGCTGCGCCCGAAGAAGAGAGCGCGATTCCTTTCGGAGAGCCTTCGTCATGCGGCCTCCAAACGCGCAACAGAAGAACCACCGCAGCAATCGAGGCGAGGGAAGCGATGATGTCCGCCGCGTAAGGTCCCCAGGCATTCGAGACAACGAACTGCGCCAGAGCAAAACTTCCGCCCCCTGTCACTGCGGCGGGCCAAACGCCTTTGAGCCCCCTGCGCCCCGCGACTACCCAGACAAGGTATGCGGGGATCAGGAGAGACAGAAAAGGCAATTGCCGGCCGACCATCGCCGAGAGCTTCGCCAGGGGGATCCCGGTCACCCCGGCCAGGGCGACGACCGGAATGCCAATTGCACCAAACGCCACGGGAGCCGTGTTGGCGATCAGCGCCACAGTCACGGCCTGGCTGGCAGCGAATCCAAGACCGACCAGAAGGAATGCAGTCACGGCTACCGGGGTTCCAAAACCTGCCGTACCCTCAAGCAAAGCCCCGAAACAAAAGGCCACCAGGATCGCTTGAATGCGGAGGTCACCCGAGGCATGCTCCTCCATCCAACATCGCAGCAGCTCAAACTTGCCTGTATCAACGGCGAGATTGTAGAGCCAGAGCGCCGCGAAGACAATCCACATGATTGGCCAGAGAGCATAGACCGCGCCGTAAACCAAGCTGATCGCCGCAAGGTTCAACGGCATTCGCCAAACAGCCACAGCCAGAAACAAGCTCGCGAGTAGCCCCCATGCGGCGGAGCCATAGCTCGACTTGCGCAGTCCTCCCATCAACGTCAGGAGAAGCGCAAGAGGAACGGCCGCCGCAAGAGCGGACAGCGCCATGTGCCGGAGAGGATTAACGGGCTGCGGCCAAGGGTGCATGAAGGTCTAACCGGATTCTGCACAGCGAGAATGAAAGTCTACCTTACTCCCACAAATCTTGCTTCATGCGGCTTCCGTCGAACGCCAGGTGGCGTGTCGCACAGTAACATGTCCCACTGCGGAAAACGCCGCGGGGAATCAACCTGCCGCGCCAGCCAGTTGCTTTTGCTGGGCGCGGCACGCATAATTCAAGTTTCGAATTTTGCGCAAAGGAATCGTTTCATCACGATGAGTGCGGCAGAGATCGCGGCTAAGTTTTCCGAAGCATTCGGTGGCCAGCCCGAACTGGTCGCCCGCGCGCCCGGACGCGTAAATCTCATTGGCGAGCACACCGATTACAACCAAGGTTTTGTGTTTCCGGCCGCCATCGACCGGTACGTCTGGTATGCGGGACGGCGCAGGAATGACCGGAAAGTCCGCGCTCTGTCGGCGGACTTTCAGGAATCGGTTGAATTCAGCCTCAATGCAATAGAAAAAGACTGTCATCATCCGTGGAGCAACTATCTTCGCGGCGTCACGAAGTTCCTCGAAGCCGATAGCCTGCAGCTTCCGGGCGCGGATCTTGTGCTTGGGGGAGATGTTCCTCGTGAAGCGGGACTCAGCTCGTCCGCTGCCGTCGAGGTCGCCGCGGCGGCCTTCTGGTACGGCGCCGCCGGCGTAAAACCGGATCCCGTTTCCGTGGCCGCGCTGACGCGGAAAGTGGAGAACGACTTCGTCGGAGTGCCATGCGGAATCATGGACCAATTCATCTCGGTGCTGGGGAAAAAGGACCACGCCTTGTTTCTGGATTGCCGTGATCTTTCTTACCGCGCCGTTCGCTTAGAGACGGGGGCCCGAATTGTCGTCTGTAATTCAGGCGTGAAGCGGGCGCTTGCCCAATCTGAATACCAAGTTCGCACGCACCAATGCCAGGAGGCCCTGGCGCGCCTCAGATCCACGGGTTTGGCAGCTCCGTCCCTGCGAGACGTGAAACCCGAGGAATTGGAGGCGGCGCGGAACGCGCTCCCGGAGGTACTGTTCCGCCGCGCGCGCCACGTGGTCACGGAAAATCGCCGTGTTCTGATGGCGGTCCGCGCGCTCGACGGAAACGACCTGGGCGCCTTCGGAAAGCTCATGAACGAATCCCATATCAGCCTTCGCGACGACTACGAAGTGAGTTGCTCCGAACTTGACCTTCTCGTAGCACTCGCCTTGAAACAGCCTGGAGTGTATGGCGCCCGCATGACCGGTGCTGGCTTTGGGGGATGCACGGTGAACATGGTCCGCGAAGACGCTACCCGACCATTTGCCGAGATTGTTGGCCGGGAATATGACAAGGCGATGGGGATTACCCCCGCTATTTACATCTTTCAGGCCTCTGACGGAGCGCTCGCAGCGGCTCAAGCCTGAGAACCTGCGAAACAGAGCCTGGATGAGCGTAGCAGGCACACCGGTCACAGCCCGAAACCCGAATGGCCGTCGCGGCGGCACGCCGCGCTGGTCAATTGTAGGCCTCCTCTTTCTTGCTTCACTGATCAACTACCTGGACCGCTTCACGATCTCAATTTCTCTGCCCCTCATCTCCCACGATCTTCATCTTGGGCCCACGGACAAAGGCGTGTTGCTTTCGGCGTTTTTCTGGTCTTACGCCCTCATGCAGGTGCCCGTCGGATGGGCATCGGACCATCTCAATCTCAAATGGCTGTATTCCGGCGCTTTTGCTCTGTGGTCGTTTGCGCAGGGCATTGCTGGCGCGGCCAGAACGCTTCTCGTTCTGCTGCTCACCCGCATCATTCTCGGCATCGGAGAATCGATCTATCTTCCCGGCGGCACCAAAATTGTGACGCTGCTCTTTTCGCCCGAGGAAAGCGGCTTACCCTCCGGCCTTTTTGACTTCGGCACGCGCTGTGGAATGGCTCTGGGAGGAATACTCATTCCCCTGCTCCTGGTCCATTTCGGCTGGCGGCTCAGTTTTGTCATTATCGGGTTCGCGGCTTCGCTTTGGCTCATTCCATGGGTGGCGATTTTTCCAACCCACGTAGGCCGCCGGGCCATCCGACCGGAGGCGAGCGATCCCCACCCGGTCGACACGGCTTTCGGAGCGACGGCGCCGCCCGCCACTCGGCGCGGCGCGCTTTTGAACCGGGATCTGGTGGGAATTTGCCTGGGCTTCTTTTGCTTCGACTATTACTGGTACCTGCTTGTGACCTGGCTGCCGGATTATCTTGTGACCGTGCGGCATGTCACCGTTCTCAGAGCGGGAATGTACTCCGCCGCTCCTTTCCTGGTCTTTGGAATTTGCGAGCCAGCCGGCGGCTGGATCGCTGACCACCTGATCCGCCGTGGATGGGATGAGACCCGGACCCGCAAGGGGTTGATCACGGCGGGTTTCCTTACCGGGCTTCTCCTCATCCCGGCCGCCCATGCTGCTAGCGTCTCTATGGCGGTAACTCTGATTATCGGGGCGTCTTTCGCCGGGCTCTCGACCGGAAACTTGATCGTGCTCCTTCAGTGCTGCGCCCCGCCAGAGAAGGTGGGGCTGTGGACGGGATTCGAAAACCTGTTTGGGAATGCGGCCGGCATTCTGGCTCCACTCATTACCGGAATCTTGATCAGTGCGACCGGGTCCTATTCTCCAGGGTTTGAGCTGGCAGCCTTTGTCCTTGTGGCGGGGATCGCTTCTTACTGGTTGTTGATCGGGAAACTGGAACGAGGAAAACCAGTGGCGAGTGATGGTGGCGCAGGGCGACCGAGCCGCAACCAAAATTGATAAACACTCTGCCCTCGCCCCTTGGGGGAGAGGGCTGCGAGCAGGCGGCCGCCGCTTTCTCCAGCCCGCGCGAGCCGGGTGAGGGGGTACTCAAAAACTTGTCAAAAACAAGATTTTACGATATTGCAATGCAGGCAGCCGTGTTTGCGGTCTGCGGCTCTTCGCTCAACCCGACGGATAAACCGCGAACCTCAGAAGCGGAGGTCCGCGCTATCCCACTCGCGCTGACACGAATCACGAACCACTGCATTTCACTCGCGGTCGTTCGCATCGAGGAAGGCGCGCAATTTACGGCTGCGCGATGGATGCCGCAATTTCCGCAATGCTTTGGCCTCGATCTGGCGGATCCGCTCACGCGTGACGGCAAAGCTCTGACCCACTTCCTCCAGCGTATGCTCGCTTCCGTCGTCCAGACCGAAGCGCATTTTGATGACCTTTTCCTCACGCGGCGTGAGGGTTTTCAGCACCGCTTCCGTCTGTTCCTTAAGATTAATATTAATTACTGCCTCGGCGGGTGAAATCACGCCCCGATCTTCAATAAAATCGCCCAAGTGCGAGTCTTCCTCTTCTCCGATCGGAGTCTCCAGGGAAATCGGCTCCTGCGCAATCTTCATAACCTTGCGCACCTTAACGACGGGAATATCCATTCGCCGGGCAATTTCGTCCGAGGTCGGCTCCCGCCCATATTCCTGAACAAGCTGGCGGGAGGTGCGGATCAGCTTGTTGATCGTTTCGATCATGTGAACCGGAATGCGGATGGTGCGCGCCTGGTCGGCAATGGCGCGCGTTATGGCCTGGCGAATCCACCACGTCGCATACGTAGAGAATTTATAGCCACGCCGGTATTCAAACTTATCGACCGCTTTCATAAGCCCGATGTTACCCTCTTGGATCAGATCCAGAAACTGCAAGCCGCGGTTGGTGTATTTCTTCGCGATCGATACCACCAAGCGGAGGTTCGCCTCAATCAATTCCCGCTTGGCCACTTCGGCCTGTTGCTCGCCCGTAATCATCGTCTGGAGCGTACGCTTCAGCTCGGCGGCGGTCATTTCGTTCTGCTCTTCAAGCTCCGTAAGACGCACGCGGATTTGCCGCAGCTCTTTGCGAACATCCCGGCTACCGTTGATGCGGCCCGCTTCGGCCCGCTTCTCAATCCTGCCGATCTCACGCTCCAGAGGCCAGATCTCCTCCACGGCAGTATGGATCGCATTCATAAGCGTTTTGTTCTGGTAGTGCGTAAATCCGAGGGAACGGATCAGCTTCGAGATCATGATGCGGTGCCGCGAAACCGCCAGGCTGTAGCGCCGGTAATCCTGCGGATGGCGGCTGCGCGCGATGGCATCACGCTTCGCTTGAAAGCTGAGGGTTCGCTTGCGTAAACGCTCGATCTCCGCGAGAGTCGCCAGAACCTCGCGGAGCCGCTCGTCCACTTTATCTTCCGTCAGCTCCTCGTCGTTGAAAACAACGATTTCCTTGATGCTCCTTTTTCCCTCATGGAGGTCTTTCTTCAGCGCAATCACTTGCTGAACGGTAATTGGCGACCGGGAAAGCGCCTTCAGCGCGCCCATCTGGCCCCGCTCGATCCGCCGTGCAATCTCTACCTCACCTTCACGCGTAAGCAGCGGAACGGTCCCCATTTCCCGCAGGTACATGCGGACGGGATCGTTGGTCTTATCCAGGCCGGCGGGCGTCAGATCTATGTCGCCTTCCTCGCCCGTCTCATCCAGCTTGACTTCGTCATCCTTCGGCTTGGAACGAGGCGAATCGAGGACTTCAATACCGGCGCTATCGAACATGGAGAGGACGTCTTCGAGCTCCTCGGCCGAGTGCAGGTCCGAGGGCAAGAGGTCATTGACTTCCTCGTACAAGAGGTAGCCCTTCTCTTTCCCGATATGGATCAGCTTATTGACTTGATCGAACTTCTCGTCAAACGGCAAACTCTTTGACCTCCCCGCAAATCAAAATCCGTCCAGAAACTATAATGCGGCTCCGGAAGAAACGCGTTATGTCGGGAGTATGATCACATCATACACTGCCGGGCAAGACCATGAGGAGCAGGCGTTCACGCCCCCCGAAGTTGCGCCAATTCCGTTGCGACCTGAAGCTTGGCTTCGATAAGCCGGTCCAGCGACTCGCGATCCTTCTCGCGCTCGGCCTTCTCAATGGCGGCCTGTAAGGAGGCGCGCTCCCGCTCCATGCGCCGGCGCCGTAGCGCGTTGTAACCGGAAAGTACCCGCGCCCGGTCCGGCGCTTCATGGTAAGCGAACTGAAGCTCGTAAAGGTAGCTCCGTTCCGAGGGCTCGAAGGCTTCACTCAACTCCTGAAGGTCGATGCTTCCCCGCTCCCGGTAACTCGCCAAGAGCTTCGTAAAAACACTCTCCGTAGAAAGGCCGTGGCAATTCCCTCCTTCAACCAAAGGCTCCAGGAATTCTGCCGCCAGCCGGGAATCGTTTATGAACCCTGCAAGCAGGTCCCGCTCTGCCGGGCCTGCTTGGATCTTCGCTTCAGTCAGAGCTTCCAGTTTTCCTGCGCCCGCCCGCGCGGCACGTTTCATCTCATCCCGGAAAAGCCGGCCGTCAAGACGCAGCCGCTCCGCGACCCGGTTGGCCATTTCGTCCCTGAGCAGGGGATTCGCAACACGTCCCAAATACGGTAGGAGCGCATTGGCGGCGCGCACTTTGCCTTCCGGAATGGTAAGATCGTGGGCGGCGATGGCGCGGTCCGTCAAGTAATCCAGATAAGCGGGAGCTTTCGCCAGCCGTTCGGTGTAAGCGGCAATTCCGTGGCGTCGAACGAACGAATCTGGATCAAGACCGTCCGGTAAGGTCAACACTTTAATCTCAAAGCCCTCTTCCAACAGAAGTCCTAGCGAGCGCTCTGTTGCTGCCACGCCTGCGGAATCGGCGTCGTAATTTACAACAACACGGCGCGTATAACGTCCGAGCAGCCGGATTTGAGCTTCAGTCAGACTCGTGCCGCAAGAAGCTACCACCTGTTCGATCCCTGCCGAAGCCAGCGCGATACAATCCATGTACCCTTCGACGAGTACGGCGGTATCGAGTCTGCGAACCGCCGGTCCTGCCTTATGAAGATGATAGAGAATCCGGCTCTTGGTGTAAATTGGCGTCTCGGGGGAATTAAGATATTTTGGCTGCTCCTCGCCCATCGCGCGTCCGGCAAACGCCACCACTTTCCCGCTCTCGTTGGCAATCGGAAAAATAACGCGGCGGCGGAAACGGTCTGAAGGCCGGCCGGCCGCTCTTCCCTGGACCACCACTCCGCTAGCTTCCAGGGTCTCCGGAGAGTAGCCCGTCTCCATGAGCTTGCGAGCCAGAGCTTCGCCATTTGAGGGAGCGTAACCCAGCCGGAAAAGAGCGACCGTTGCATCGTCTATTCCGCGATCGGCGAGATAGGCGCGAGCCGCTCTTCCCTCAGCGGCGCTGCCGAGCTGCCCCGCAAAGAAACGGGCAGCAATCTCATGGATTTCGTAAAGGCCGGCCCGCTCCTTCGAGCGGGCATCGTGGCGTTCGCCGCTCCAGGAGGCCGGAAGCGTGACCCCAGCTATTTCCGCTACCCGCTCGACGGCTTCCGGAAAGCTGACGGTTTCCATCAGCATGACGAACTTGAATACGTCACCGCCAACACCGCACCCAAAACAGTGAAAAATCTGGCGGGTAGGATGAACCGCAAATGAAGGCGTCTTTTCCTGATGAAACGGGCAGAGACCCACGAAGTTGGCGCCCTGCTTGCGCAGTTTGACATAGCCGCTGATCACCCGGATGATATCGGCGGCGCCTCGAATTTCGTCCAGCGGCCTCATAAATGGCACCGGTGGGTGAGAAGTGAACGGCACAAACACTCGCCGCCTCATCCCTGCTGGCTCGTCACTCCTCACTGTTCACTCATCACTGAGGCTATGGCGTCAGGATAAGAGGCGAAGACGGTTTGGCGAACGTGCCAGGTTTGAAAAACGCGCGCAGGGAATCCATGAACGCGCGCCCCTTAGGCCTTCCGTTAGACTGTATCGCCGCGAGCTGCGCAAACAGAATCAGCGCTTCGCAAATTTCCCGGTCACGGGGACTGACCCGTGCCACAATCCCTGCGCCTTCCATCTGCTTATACCGGTCCACCCCCTGCTTGAGCTCGTCATACAGCTCGCGCTGCATACGATGCTCCGGCGGGCTTTCGTAAAGGATTCCCTTCGCAAGGGTCTGGTAGGTTCCGGCGAGCGCCCGAAGGGACGCCGCAACGTCCGGATCGGCCAATCCCGGATGTTCACGCGCAAAGCTCGAAATAATGAATGAAAGCGCCGCGTAGAGCTCCGAAGAGGACTCCGAAACCTCTCGTGAAATCTTCTCGTCAGGAAACGGAACACTTGCCCAGTCAATTTCATGATGGCTCTTACCGTAGTGCCTGCTCGCCACCAGATGAGGACAATCCGAAGGGCAATCAATCGTAACTTCACGCTCGGTCCCGCAGCAGACTGCGCAGATATGCTCCGCCTTTGCGGGGCAGTATCGCTTCGCTTTAGCTTTCTGGCAAATAGTACAAACCACAGTCGAACACCTCAATCCGATTTGGCTTTCCTGATCTCTTCAACGAGGGCCGGAACAACCTCAAATAAATCTCCTACGATCCCGTAGGACGCAACTTCAAAGATAGGTGCTTCGCGGTCCTTATTCACCGCAACGATGGTCCGGGACGCCTTCATCCCTACTTGGTGCTGGATTGCCCCGGAGACGCCTAGCGCAATATAGAGCTTTGGCGCCACCGTCTGGCCCGAGCTTCCGATTTGGCGGTCCATCGGCAGCCAGCCCTCGTCGCAAATGGGCCGTGAAGCGCCAACCTCACCGCCCAGGGCTGCCGCGAGACTCCTGGCGAGATCGAGATTTTCCCGAGCGCGTATGCCGCGCCCTACAGCCACAATAATCTCCGCCTGGCTCAAATCCACGAGTTGCTTTGCCTCACGAAAGCGTTCACCAGGATGAGTTCGGATTGCGCCGGGATCGAGCTCGAGTGGCACGCTCGTGACCTTCGACGCCGGCTCAGCCCGTTCGAGCGAATCTTCGCGAAAAGAGCCTGCTTGAAAGGACACAAGGTAAGGCGGCTCACCCAGCGGTTGTACGTCCGCATTGAATTTGCCTTGAAACATCTGGCGAACAAAGATCGTCTCGCCGCCTTCACGCCGGTAGCCGAGACAGTCGCTGATCAGCCCGCAATGCATTGCAGCCGCCAATTTAGGAGCAAAATCCCGAACGAGATAAGTATGGCTGAAGACTACCCACTGCGGTTTGCGCTGCTCAATGATCAGGCGAAGCGCCAGAGCGTAGCCGTCCGGAGTGTATTCCCGAAGGAGGGGAACATCGACCGCCACGACCTCCGAAAGCTTGGCATGCGCGAGCTCAGAGGCAGGCCCGGTGATAGCCGATCCCAGAATGACAGCGGAAACTGTTCCATTGCTGCTCCGTGCAAGGTCTTGACCCGCAGCCACGGCCTCGAACGCCGATCGAGTCAGCTTCCCGTCTTGATGTTCTGCGAATACGAGGATTTCCCCGCTCATAAAAAAACAAGAACTTTCAGCGGTCAGCAATCAGCTTTCAGCGAGCCATGCAGGCGATTCCCGGCATGACAATCGTTGGCAGCCTTTAAAGCACCCTCGCTTCATTCTTAAGCTTATCGGTGAGGCGCGCCGCGATTTCCTTGGGAGTCCCTTCCAGAAATTCCGTTTCCGCTCTCTTGACCGGCAGATAAATTCGCGTGATTCTCTGCCGCGGAGCAATTTCCGCTGCCGTCAAGCCTAAATCAGAAAGCGCCAGCTTGGCCAAAGGCTTGTTCTTTGACGCCATGATTCCGCGAAGCGTCGCGTAGCGAGGCTTGTTAATGCCCGACTGGACCGTCAGCAATGCCGGAAGGGGTATCTCGATCCACTGGAACCATCCACTCTCAAGCTCCCGCTTCACTCTCAGCCTTCCATCAGGCGCCTGGATCTGCATGATAATTGTGGAATGCGGAAGCCCCATCATCTCCGCTAAAATAACCCCGGTTTGCGCGAAACCGGCATCGTCCGATTGCAAACCGGTCAGAATCAAGTCCGGCTTTTCCCGGATGAGAGCGGCTGCCAGGCAGCGCGCGGCGCCGTAAGCATCAAGACCGCTAAAAGCAGAATCGTCGAGATGCAAGGCGCGATCTGCCCCTTTAGCCAGCGCTTCCTTGATCGCCTGTTGCGCGCGCGCCGGTCCCAGCGAACACACGATCACTTCGCCCGGCGATTCCTCTTTCAGACGCAACGCCTCTTCCAGCGCGTAAGCATCCGGCTCGTTCACTTCGTAGCTGATGTCCGATTCTTGAATCCATGTGCCGGCAGGATTCAAGCGCAAAAGGGAATCCCGAGCCGGAACCTGCTTCAGACAGACAGCGATTTTCAAGACCTTATCCGGGATCTAAGAGTGAGAGAAACAGCGCAAGTAAGCACAATTGGAAAGGCCGCCCGCAATGGTCACAAGTCCAGGTTGGCGCAGGGCGGACTTAGGAACCGTTCCCATTGCGCCGAGCGAGTTTATCCACCACGTCGATTAAGCTGTCGAGCCGGCGGTCGCTGTGCGCTTGCGATTCCGCCAATTCCGCCATCCGCTCCCCCAGCTCGTCGATTCGCTTGCCGAGCCGCTCGTCAGTTTCCTGAATATGATTTGTCAACGACATGGCGACTTCCACCAGTTGCCGGATCATCCCGACGTTGACTTCCTGCTGCTTCTCGACTCTGTCCATGCGCTCGTCGAGCTGCTGGATGCTCACCGCATGTTTGGCCGACTGCTCGACAATGAAGTTCATCCGCCTTTCCGTTAGGTCGTCCATAATGTTGATTCTCCTCTTCGGCGATAGAGCGCCTCGCCGCCATGTCACGCTTAAGCGACCCTTCAACCCGCGTACCGCTTAAATAGCAGCGCGGCATTGGTGCCGCCAAAGCCAAAGGAGTTGGAAAGCGCGTATTCGATTCCGGCCGACCGGGCTTGGTTCGGCACGTAGTCGAGATCGCAACAAGGGTCCGGATTTTCGTAATTGATGGTCGGCGGTATCATCTGGTCGCGAAGCGCGAGCACGGTAAGCCCCGCTTCGAGCCCTCCCGCTCCTCCTAGCAAGTGTCCGGTCATGGATTTGGTGGAGCTCACCGCGAGCTTAGAGGCGTGGTCCTTAAAGACCTTCTTAAGGGCAAGAGTTTCGATCCGGTCGTTAAACGGAGTCGATGTGCCGTGCGCATTAACATAATTCACTTGCTCGGGCGGAACACCCGCGTCGGCGAGGGTATTCTGAATCACGCGACTGGCCCCGCTGGCATCCTCGGCAGGCTGGGTGATGTGAAAGGCATCGGAGGACATTCCGTAGCCCACCAACTCGGCGAGGATGGGTGCGCCGCGATCTCGTGCGAACCCTAATTCTTCAAGCACCAGGATGCCTGATCCCTCCCCAATAACAAATCCGTCGCGATCGCGGTCAAACGGCCGGCTGGCTCTCGCGGGCTCATGGTTTCGCGTCGAGAGGGCGCGCATGGCGGCAAACCCGCCCACTCCCATGGGCGTAATGGCCGCCTCGGCGCCCCCGGAAATCATGACGTCCGCGTCGCCGCGGCTGATGATTTTGTAAGAGTCGCCCACCGAATGCGCGCTGGATGAACAGGCCGTGCACGTTGCGGAATTAGGCCCCTTGGCCCCCCAGCGAATCGAGACGAAGCCTGAGGCCAGGTTCACGATGGAGGCAGGAATAAAGAAAGGAGAGATGCGCCGGGGTCCACCCTGCATCAGAGCGGTGTGCTCGCGCTCAATAACATCGAATCCGCCGATTCCGGAGCCGATGAAGACGCCCACCCGCTCGGCGATTTCCGGCTTGACGTTCAGCCGTGCTTGGTCTATCGCAAACGTCGAAGCGGCCAAGGCATACTGGATGAACAACCCCATCTTCTTCAGGTCTTTTTTTTCGACAAACTGAAGCGGGTCAAAGGCTTTCACTTCGGCGGCAATCGTCGCGGAAAATCCGGCGGTATCAAAATGGGTGATAGGCGCTACCCCACTCTGCCCCGCGAGGATGCTCTTCCACGTTTCCTCGGTGCCCACTCCCACGGGGCTGACCAGTCCCACTCCTGTCACGACCACTCGTCTCGCCAAACTCGATTCCTTTCCCCGGTATGCCGCTCGCCGGAGGTCAGTTGGTCGAGGACTTCACGTGGGACTGGATGTAATCAACCGAGTCTTTTACCGTATGGATCTTTTCTGCGTCTTCGTCCGGAATCTCGATCTCGAACGACTCTTCGAACGTCATCACCAACTCCACGATATCCAGGGAATCCGCCCCTAAATCCTCAATGAAACTTGCAGTCGGAGTCACTTCCGCTTCGTCAACCCCGAGTTGTTCCACAATGAGCTGCTTGACCTTTTCTTCGATGGAAGCCATCAGTCCGTCCTCCTCGGATTAAGTGGCCAGCCCGTCTCGCAACGGCTGGCGGCACGTGACAAGCGACAACGGGAGCGCCTCAACCGCCCGCTTTCCGCGGTCATTTCCTGATTGTACATGGTCCCAGTACCCTTGTCAGTTCCCGGCGGCAGCGTGTCTGCGCCCTCCTACGCCATATATATCCCGCCGTTGACGCTGAGACAATGTCCGGTGATATAAGCGGCCTCTTCCGACGCCAGGAACCGGACCGCATAGGCCACGTCCTTGGCTTTTCCAACCCGCTGAAGAGGTATGGCGCTTAAGATTCTTTCTTTCACGGGCTCAGGCAGTTTTTCGGTCATGGCGGTTTCGATAAAACCCGGCGCCACGGCATTCACCGTAATGTTGCGGCTCCCTACCTCTGCGGCGATCGCCTTGGTCAGACCAAGCAGGCCCGCTTTGGAAGCAATGTAGTTCGCCTGGCCAGGATTTCCCGACTGAGCCACGACCGAAGTGATGTTGATGATTCTCCCGTAGCGCTGCTTCACCATACCCGGCAACACGGCGCGGATGCAGTGGTACGCGCCATCGAGATTGGTTTTAAGCACTACGTCCCAATCGGCAGCCTTCATGCGCATCAGCAGATTGTCTCGGGTAATTCCGGCATTATTGACCAGTATCTCGATCTTGCCCCAAGCGCGGATCACGCGCGCCACGCCTTCATCAATGGACTGCGGATTCGCCACGTCCAGACTCAAGGTCATGGCGCGCCCCCCGGCGCTTTCAATACCGGCGGCAACAGCCTGAAGCTTCTCCGCATTACGGCTGCCCAGCGCCACACTGCAGCCCGCTTCCGCCAGCGCTTCGGCGCAGGCCTTGCCAATCCCCTGCGATGCACCCGTGACCAAAGCCACTCGCCCGTTCAACAGCTTAGAACTAGCGCTCAATTTCCTTCACCCGGTCGAGAGTCTCTCGCAATGAAGCGGCATCCTCAACGTGAAGGCATTCCGCGTCCGGTGCGATCTGTCGCATGAGGCCTGAAAGCACTCTGCCTGGCCCGGCTTCAACAAAGAGCTTAACCCCGTCGCTCATCAACTTCCGCATCGACGATTCCCAGTGCACCGGCGCGCTCATCTGGCGTTTCAGTCCGTCACGGATTTCAGCGGCCGTGGTTACAGTGCGCGCCTCTACGTTGTTGACGAGCGGGACCGTAGGGTCGTTGATCTCAAGCTTGTCGAGATCGCGCGCCAGGCGCTCTTCCGCCGGCCGCATCAGCGCGCAATGAAAGGGAGCACTAACTTTCAGCAACACAGCGCGCCGCACGCCCCGGCGTTCCGCAAGCTCGACGGCCCGGGCCACAGCGGAGGCGTGACCGGCGACGACGACCTGGGTGGCTGAGTTGAGATTGGCCACCGAGAGGACCTCGCCCCGCGCCGCTTCATGGCATATCTGCTCCGTCACGCCCGGCTCGGCGCCCAGAAATGCCGCCATCGCTCCCTCGCCCACAGGCACCGCCTCCTGCATGTATTCGCCACGCTTGCGCACCAGCCGAACGGAATCGCCCAACGGGATGGAGCGCGCCACAACGAGAGCGGAGCATTCTCCCAGGCTATGGCCGGCAACGTAATCGGGCTGCACGCCTCTATCTCGCAGCACTTCCGCTGCGGCCACAGAAACGGTCAGAATTGCCGGTTGGGCATTCACGGTAAGCCGCAATTCTTCCTCGGGGCCCTCAAAGCACAGGCGAGACAGAGGAAGGCCGAGCGCGCTGTCGGCCTCCTCAAAAACCGATCTGGCAACAGGGAAGCTCTCGAACAGGTCCCGGCCCATTCCGGGGTATTGAGATCCTTGACCAGGAAATAAGAATGCGATCTTCAAGACAGTGACAAGTGAGGAACGAAAACTCCAGGGCAGGCCTGCGCTTTTTAAACGTCTGCCTTCTAATAACCCTAGCTGCTCGCTTCGATGTTTGCAGGTTGAATATTGCCGTTGCTCGTTACGCGGTTACCAGCGCATTAAAGCAGCACCCCACGTAACGCCCGCACCGAAAGCCGCGGTCAGGACCATGTGTCCCTTTCGAATGCGCCCACTGCGAACACATTCATCCAGGCAGAGAGGAATAGATGCGGAAGAGGTGTTCCCAATGCGGCTAATGTTAGAAAAGACTTTCTCCGTGCACAAGCCCAATCGCTCACGCACGGCCTCGGTAATGCGCTGATTGGCCTGATGAGGCACAAACAGGTCCAAGTCATTCGCGGTAATTTGGGCCTTTTCGAGGACGTTGCGGCAAACTTCTTCAAGGCTCCGCACCGCAACCTTGAACAACTCGTTTCCTTTCATTTTGATGTAGTGCTCTCGCGCCCTCACGGTTTCACAGGAAGCGGGTTTTAAAGCGCCACCCGCAGGAATATACAAATGCTCAGCGAAATTGCCGTCAGTACGCATGGTTGTGGCCAGAATGCCTGAAGGCGGTTCAACAGGTCCTATGATTCCTGCCGCCACCCCGTCGCCGAACAGGACACAAGTGGCCCTGTCTTTGTAGTCTAAGAAGCGCGACAAGAGTTCCGCCCCAACTACCAGCACGTAGCGTGCTTTGCCAGTACGAATAAACTGCTCGGCGACAGTTACCCCGAAGAGGAAGCCGGAGCAGGCTGCCGCCAAGTCGAAGGACATGACGTTCCGGGCGCCAAGCCCATGCTGAATAAAGGCAGCGGTTGAGGGTAGCGGCATATCCGGGGAAATGGTTGAACATATGATAATGTCTAGGTCGTGAGGGCCGAGTCCTGCCATCTCCAAGGCGCGCTGCGACGCCTGGATACACAGCGTCGACGTTGTTTCACGGGGCGCAGCCTGGCGGCGTTCCCTGATGCCGGTGCGCTCGGCAATCCACTGGTCAGAAGTATCGACGAGCTTTTCCAAATCGAAGTTCGTGATCACCCTTTCTGGTAATGCCGAACCCGTTCCGACTATTCCTGCCGCAGTCATACTGCTCCTTAGATTCCAGGCTGCACGGCCCCGGCGAGCTCTCGCTCGATTTTCGAATTTACCTGGCCTCGAACAAAATCCGCCGCCACGCGGACGGCGTTCTTCACGGCGTGAGAATTGGAACTGCCGTGCGCAATCAAGCACACGCCTCGAACCCCAAGCAATGGAGCCCCTCCATATTCCGCATAGTCCACGCGCCGCTTGAAGTCGCGGAAAGCCTTGCGGGACAGAACATAGCCAACTTTTGAGGAAAGAGTGCGCGACAGAGATTCTCTCAGCATCTTGGAGATAGCCTCAACCAGTCCTTCGCTAATCTTCAGCGCGACGTTGCCCGTAAATCCGTCGCACACGACGACGTCGACGCGGCCGTTATAGAGATCGCGCCCTTCAACGTTGCCAATAAAGTGCAACGGCAACTCTTTGAAGCGGCCGAACGCCTCTCGCGTCAGCTCGTTTCCCTTGTGCTCTTCGCTTCCGATGGAAAGAAGCCCCACCCGCGGTCGCTCCGCGCCAAAAATCACTCTGTAGTAAGTTTCACCCATTACCGCGAACTGCTCGAGGTGCTGCGGCTTGCAATCCACATTGGCGCCCACGTCGAGCAGCACCGCCGCTTTGCCCTTGGAATTAGGAAGAACCGCGGCTAAAGCCGGCCGGTCTACTCCTTCGAGTGCGCCCAGGATGATTTTGGCGGCGGCCATGACGGCGCCTGTATTTCCGGCGCTCACCATGCCGTCAGCCTTGCCGTCTCGCACCAGCCGGGCAGCGACACGGACGGACGAATCGCGCTTGCGGCGGAACGATTTGGCCGCTGCCTCGTCCATCGTAACGCTTTCGCTGGCATGAACAACTTCGATAGGAAGGCCGCGGGCTCCGCGACGGGCCAGCTCCTGCTTGAGGATGTCCTCGGGGCCGGCAAGCAGCACGTCAGCCAGGCCCTCCCGCGCCGCCAGGATTACACCCTCCACCTCGGGCCCCGGCGCCGCGTCAGTACCCATCGCGTCAACGACGATGCGTGGCATGATTTCACTGCAGAACTGGAAATGGGTCTAAGCCTTCACCCGCGCGTTCATCTCGCGGACGGGCGGTCTCCAATCAATGCGCTTCTTCAACCAGCATGGTTTCTCGCCCCCGGTAGTAGCCGCAATGGGGACACGCTTGGTGGGGCAGCTTGGATTCATGGCAGTGCGGGCATTCGGAAAGGCCGGGACGGCTCAAAGAGTCATGCGCGCGCCGCCGGTTTTTCCGCGCCTTGGAATGTCTTCTTTTGGGGTTCGCCATCAGTTTTTTCCCTTGCTTACTTGTAAGGTGTTACGTTCCCGTGAGCCGTGCAAAAGGAGAATCATTTCGGGGCGGCTCGCAATGGCATCCCTGCACGTTCAGATTCGCTCCGCACCTTGCGCACAACCCCCGGCAATCCGGTCCGCAGAGTAACTTCATTGGCAGCGCCAGGATCACCTGCTCCTTCACCACGTCTCTCAGCTCAACTCCGGCGCCCGAATAGAAGCCGACCTCCATCTCAGCTTCGGGAACTTCTATATCTTCCTCGTGCGCGATACTCGCCACGGGCCGGTAATACAGGTCAAATTCCGAATCGACCGGTAATTCCATTGGCGCCATGCATCGGTCACATTCGGCTTCGAGTCGCGTTGTTAGGTGCCCGCGCACCCGGATATCCGAACCCGCCAACTCTGCTATCGCCTGTACCCTGAGGGCATCCCGTTGCCGGAAGCTGCTATCACGATAACCCAGATCACCAGGCGGATAGCTTTTGTTGATGGTTAGGCTGTGGAGGGCCAACTCCTCCCGCGTGATCAACATAGCAGCCTCGGGAGCACAAAAACGTTAGCTTATAGTTCCAGTTTTGGGTTGTCAAGGAACCCATTCCCAGAAACCGATCCCCATCGCGGCAGAGTACCATGTAGGGTCGAGTCAAAGTCGCCAAATGCGGATGCAGGGTAGCCCAAAGAACCTATGAGGCGCTAAATACTAGATTTGGGGGTCATTCGCTTCCCGGTACCCTTCAGGTTGTAGCAGAGGCTGTACAACTCTCTAGTTCCATGATAGTCTGAAGTTGGAAACTTGGAAGGGATGCTCGCATGAAACCTTACGCAGTGCGCCAGCACGAATGAGCGGGTTCCAGCAAGCAGATGGTCCTCAGTGTCATCGACGCTCAAGGGAACACTCGCCGAGCGCTCTCCGCGCAGTCCGCCCTGCATTCGCCCGCCGCGTGAATGTCGAAAGTAACCCCAGCCCAAGTCCGGCCCGAGACAAAGAAGGCCCAAGGGCGCAAACGGGAGGATCCTGTATTGCTCAAGCTGAGAGAGATTGAATTGCTAGGTTTCAAATCTTTCGCGGACCGCACCCGGCTCGTTTGCGATGGAAGCACTACCGCGGTGGTGGGCCCGAACGGGTGCGGAAAGTCTAACCTTGCCGACGCCGTCAGTTGGGTGCTCGGCGAACAGAGCGCGCGCATGCTGCGAGGCGAGCGGATGTCCGACGTGATCTTTAACGGGACTGGGAGCCGCCCGCCAACGGGTCTGGCGGAAGTGACTGTGACTCTCGCCGAAATCGAGACGGAGAGCGAAATGAGCGGGGGCGAGGCCGGAGATAACGCAGCCTTTCCGCCGGGCGCGAATGGGAACGGCATCTCGTCTACGATGCGGCGTCTTCCAACTTCCGAGCTCAAGGTCACCCGGCGCCTGTTTCGCTCCGGCGAAAGCGAGTACCTTCTGAACGGTGAAACCTGCCGCCTCCGCGACATTCAGGACATTTTCATGGGAACGGGGCTCGGGCCGGATTCCTACGCCATTATCGAACAAGGCCGCATTGGCCAGATTCTCAGCTCCAAGCCCTCCGACAGGCGCGCCATCATCGAGGAAGCCGCCGGGGTTTCCAAATTTAAATCGCGGAAGCGGCTAGCGGAGGCCAAGCTCGAATCTTCCCGTCAGAATCTCGCCCGGATTAACGATATCCTCGATGAAATCTCGAAACAGGTGAACTCGCTCAAGCGCCAGGCATCCAAGGCTGCAAAGTGCCGCGAGTTGCAGCAGGAGGCGCGCAGTTGCCAAAAGCGGGTGTACGCATCCCAATGGCTGACGATGGACGCCGAATGCCGGAAGCTCCGCGAAGCTTTTCAAGCCTCCCAGCAGGAATGCTCGGAATCCGCCCGGAGGCTTGAGGAGATAGAATCCAGCCGAAGCCATGTAGCAGCGCGGCATGAGCAGTTGGAAGAAGAACTGAAACGGCTCCATGAATCGCTTGCCCGAAGCGAGCTGGAAGGCGAGCGCCTCCGGTCGCGCGCTGAAAGTCTGCGGCAGCAGGCGCAAGACCTGGAAGCGCGGAGTGCCGAGGCGGACCGGGAAAAAAATCTCGTTCAGGAACAGAGCGAATTCCTGGGCCGGACAGCCCTGGACCAGGCGCGCCAGGCGCGCCAACTGGAAGAAGAATGGACAGTGGCGCAGGAGGCGGCCAAGAAATTCGCCGCGCGGCACGAACACGAGACCCACGAGATCAGGAGGGGTGAGTCGGAGCTGGAAGGCCGGCGGCGGCAGGCGCTTCAAGCGGTCAACCACGCCGCCAACCTTCGCAGCCAGGCGGGACAGGCGGAGGAAATGGCGGCCTCTGTGGAGCGGCAAATCGCGCGGCTACTCTCTGAACGGGGCGCCGTCGAGGTGGAGCATGCGCGTATCATCGCGGACCTCGAAGCGCTCGAGCAGCAACACGCGCAGCACGAAGGCGCCCTTTCCGCGCTGGCCAAATCCGTCAGTGAAACGGAGATGTCTCTCGAGCAGGCGCGTCAGGATGAAGCGGCGCTCCGGGAGCAAGTCTCAAGTCTCAATCAAGATCTCTCTCTCGCCTCCGCCCGCAGGCAGGCCTTGGAGGAATCCCTGGCCCGGCATTCTTACGCCACCGATGGCGTGCGGCGGTTGCTTTCGAAGACCGGCGGCGAAAACGGCTTTCATCCGTTGGGAACGGTGGCCGACTTCATCGAAGTGGCGCCTGGCTATGAGGAAATCGTCGAGGAATTCCTCAAGGCGGAGCTGGGTGGCGTTGTCGTCGAGGGGCCTCAGGAGGCGCGCAGCGGAATCAGCTTGCTACAAAGTGATGGGGGGGGCAGATCCACGTTTTTCATCCGGCGGTTTTCCTCTAATGGGCACGGCCATGAATTGAATTCGTCCGGGGTGGTAGATGCCAGGAAGCAGCCCGGCGTTGTGGCGTCGCTTCAGGAGTTGGTGCGGGTTGAGCCGCGTCTCGGCTTAAATGGAGACTTGGCTTTTCCTGTTCTTGCTGATTCGTATATCGTCGAGGATTCGGCCTGCGCAGAACGCCTGGCGGGCGCGTATCCGTCTTCTCATTTCCTCACGCCGCAAGGAGAGCATTACCATCACCGGCTCGTTTCAGGCGGGAAGGCAGCGAGTGCCGGGCCGCTCTTGCTCAGGCGAGACTTCCGCGAATCGGAGCGCCGGACATTCGAGCTTCGGGAGCTCTTAAAAGGCGCGCAGGAACAGTGGGCGGCGTCTCAGAAGCGGGTGGAGAGCCTGGCTCTGCAACTCCGGAATCTTGCCGGAGAGCAGGTTAGGGCGGAAAAAGAATCGATGGTGGCGCACGAAAAGTTGCGACAAGCTCGGGAAACGAAGGATCGCGCGGCAAGCCAGATACAGATTTTCGATAAAGAATCTATCCTGATCGAGGAGGAGAAGCAAAGAATTGAGCGGCGGCGCGGCGCGCTGCGGCAGGAGCTCGACACGGCTCAGCAGGAACAGGACCAG
Organism: Terriglobia bacterium; assembly: GCA_030040995.1. Taxonomy (GTDB): domain Bacteria; phylum Acidobacteriota; class Terriglobia; order UBA7540; family UBA7540; genus JASHON01. Next base: position 27,461 of record JASHOS010000085.1, read on the forward strand.
AGCGAAAAAAGGATGGCGGAGGCGGACGATTTTCTGCGGCTGCTCCGCTCCAAACTCGACGATCTCACTCGCGAACTTACCGAAGCGCAGGTGAAATCCAGCGCGCTCGAAGAGCGTTGGAGGGCGGCGGAGGCCGACCGCTCGCGCGTAACGGCCGAAGCAGCCAAGGCTGACGAGAAACTTGCGAAGCTCGTCAGCCAATCACAACTCTGGGACGGAGAAGCTCGCCGGCTGAGAGCCGAAGCCGGCGACGCCGAGGCCCAGCTCCGGGAAGCGGCAGCGGCCTCGGAATCGCTTCGCAGCCGGCTGGCTGCCCGCGATGAAGAATCCCGTGCTGCCCGAGCTCAACGGGATCAGACGAATGCGCAACAAGAAGCGCTTCGCGCCGAGTTGGACGCCCAGCGCGAGAAGCGGACGGCATCCGAGGTGGCGCACGCTCGCGCCGAATCGGATTTGAACCACCTGATCCAACAATGCCGCGAAGAGCTGAACGAAGATCCAGCGTCCTTGGTCGCGCAGGCGGCGCCGGAAGACCTTCTTGGAGGAGAGAAGTTGCAGGCTGCCGAGGAAGAGCTTGGGGACTTCAAGGCGCGCCTGGAGCGGCTAGGTCCGGTAAACATGATGGCGCTTGAAGAGCTTCAGGAAGCGGAGCAGCGGTTAACCTTCCTCGATACTCAACGGCAGGATCTACTGGCCTCGATCAGCGATACCACACAGACAATCCGCGAGATTGACGAGGCATCCAACCGCAAATTTAGTGAGGCCTTCAAGGCCATCAACGGGTTCTTCGCAGAATCCTTCCGTACTCTCTTCGGGGGCGGTGCGGGAGAAATGCGAGCCACGGACGAAAACGACCGGGAGAGCGGAATTGATCTTGTCGTCCAGCCTCCGGGTAAACGCTTGCAGAACGTCCTGTTGTTGTCCGGGGGAGAAAAGGCGCTCACCGCGCTTGCCCTGCTGATCGCTGTGTTCCGCTATACGCCCAGCCCGTTCTGTATTTTGGATGAAGTCGATGCGCCCCTCGACGATTCCAACATCGGCCGTTTTACCCGGATGATTCGGACGATGAGCAGTCAGACTCAGTGGATTCTGATTACTCACAATAAGAGAACTATGGAGGCTTGCCACCTGATGTATGGGGTGACGATGGAAGAAGCCGGCGTCTCAAAGCTGATTTCCGTCCGCCTCGAATCAACGGCCCCTCAGCCGCTCGCCGTACCAGCGTAAGTCACAGCGCGACGCAAGAAGCGGCTGACGAAAACCTTTCGCTGCCCCGCCTTGACACGTCCGGCACAGTAAACCAAGCTTGATTCATGCATCACCTCATCAACTTTGCGCACACGCCTCGCGCCAAGGCGCTTTTGCCTTTCGTGATTTTCTATTTGGCAAGCCAACTCTTCTGGATCGCCAAGCTTCGGCAATGGAAGCGGACATTCATTAGGAATAGAGGGCTTAGGATCTGGCTCGGCATAGCGGGCTGGAGCTTTTATGTTCTTTTGTATGTTTACGCGGTCTGGGATCTTCGCCGCACTCCAAGCCCGGTGCATCTGACGCCGGCTGACGCGCTCCTTCAGGGACCTTTCCAGTGGTGGGTGTTCGGTTCCGTCCTGGGCCTTATGGTTTATCTTCTGGTGCGCGCGACCGGCTTGATCGCAGGCGGCTTGGCGCGCATCTTCCACCGGCCGGCAACAGCCGTGGCGATGCCGGCAGGCGCTGAATCAGCGGGCAGTCCGGGGACAACTCGTTCTGCCGCGCTCTCGCAGCCGGATCGCCGCCGGTTTTTCCGGCAAGCGGCCACTGCGGCTGCGGCGGTACCGTTCGCGGCAGGAGCATATGGAATCCTTTATGGACGCCTCGATTTGAAAATCACTCATCAGCGCATCACGATTCCTCGCCTTCCGGCGTCGTTCGAAGGTTTTTCTATCCTTCAGCTTTCCGACCTTCACATTGGGCCGTTTATGACGGAGCGCGAGATAAGGAAGATTGCCGCCATCTCAAACAGTTTGCGGCCCCACCTTGCCGTCCTCACCGGTGATTTTGTGACTTATGACCCTTCCACGCAGTATGCCGCGGTGGATGCGCTGTCAGGAATCAAGGCGCCCTTCGGCGTGTTTGGCTGCCTGGGCAACCATGAGATCTATACCCGTACCGAGGCTTCGATTACGGCCCTGTTCGCGGCGCGAGGTTTTCGGATGCTCCGGCAGGAACAAACATTGATTCGGGCCGGAAACGACGTGGTCAATATGATTGGAGTGGATTACCAGACGCAAGCCCGATATGCGAGGGGACACGCCGGGTACGTAAAGCGATACCTTCAAGGCATAGACAAGCTGCTTATGCCTCAAACGGTGAACATCCTCCTGAGCCATAATCCCAATACGTTTGATCGTGCCGCACAACTTGGAATCGACTTCACCATTGCCGGCCATACTCACGGTGGACAGGTGAATCTCGAATTCCTTCACACCGACATATCGCCAGCTCGTATCTACACGCCTTATGTCTCAGGTTTATTCCAAAAAGGAAATGGACAACTTTACGTGAATCGCGGCATTGGCACCATTGCCGTACCGATGCGCCTGGGCGCCCCGCCCGAGATTACGGTTTACCA
>JASHOS010000086.1 GCA_030040995.1 Terriglobia bacterium
CACCGCTTTCGACGCCATTGTACCAGCGGAAAAGACCGTCGGCGGACCGCCGGGTGTCCTCCCAGAACCGCAGCGTATCGGCAAGCCGCTGGTAATACGGTGAGATCCATTGAAAATCCTGCAGCGTTCGGGACGCCCGCAGGGCAGCCTGAGCTAAAAAAGGCTTGCACATCTCCGGCAATGCCCATAAGGCGTCAGGAGCAATCTCCCTCGGCGTATAACCCCGATTGTTTGCGTCGGCGTCGACAAACTCCAGAAAATCCTCCACCGAGCTGGCTAAAGGCTTGCCCACTTTGTCGTAGCTCAGCGCGACTCCCATGAAGTACATGTCCCAATCGAAAAGTTGATAATAAGGCCCGCTTGGAACGAGATAAGGGTGTTTCAGAATCCCGTTTGCAGGCTTAACGATGGACTTCTTAAGACCATATTCCTGAAACAGCCGCTGGATTTTCGTTTTGTTTTGCCCCATCGCTGGAAATGCCAAAGTTACGATGAATAGGATGACGTAAAGGCACGCGACGAGCCTCGATCGCGCGGCGGGAAATTGATCGAGATATTCCACAGTGTCCTTTCGGTGCCTGTTACTCCGGCCCCGACGGGGGCCGCGCGTGAATACCCGTAGGCGTAACCTACAGAAACCTGGCGACCACAGAAGAACAACCCCTGAGGAGTTGGCCTTGGCACAACCGTCTTCAGTCCATCCGATTAAGTTTACCAACTTGACGAAATTTACGGGCAATGCGATGTTGGGCGCAGGAGGTGCGATGATGCTCCACCCTCTTTTCACGCAGACGATGCAGATCGGGATCGTGCTGCGCGACCTGGACGCGACGATGCGGAAATACGTCGACGATTACGGGATAGGTCCGTGGAAGATCTCCGAAAGCGGCGAGTTCGAAGGCGTCAGGGTCGCCTACCTCGATACGCACCGCGATCTTGGAGTGATGCTCGGGATCTTCCAGCGGCACGTCTAATATCAAACAGAAGCCGGACGCGACTTAAGGAGGCACAATGGACCGTCGACAATCATTGACGATACTTTCCGGAGCGGCGATAGGAGGAATAGCAGGTAGAGGAAAAGTTCGCCCGCTGGAAGCCCAGGAACGGTTCTCTTCCAATCGTACTCAAGGGGAAATTTCCCCGGAGAAACTGCTGCTCAAGGATTACCGTCCCAAGTCCATTTATAAAATTCCGGAGACCCGGATCGGTAAGGCCAAATACCCGGTCATCGATTGCCATACGCACCCCTACGCCCGCACGTCAAGCGAGGTCGATCAATGGGTAAAGAACATGGATGCCGTTGGCCTGGAGAAAGGCGTAGTCCTGACCATGGCAAGCGGGGAGCAGTTCAATGAGATTCACAAGCGATTTTCCCAGCACCCCGATCGTTTCGAGCTGTGGTGCGGGTTCGATCTCGCGCGGTTCGATTCGGCTGGATTCGAGCAGCGTGCGCTCGAGGCACTGGAACGCTGCCATGACTTGGGAGCAAAGGGAGTTGGAGAGCTGGTTGACAAAGGGCGTGGCATTGGCGCTCCCATAGGAACCGAGCCGGCGAGTTGGGGGATTCGGCCCACTGGACCCCGGCCTCACCCTGACCATCCAAGGCTGGACACTCTTTTTGAAAGATGCAGCCAGCTAGGAATGCCCGTCAGTATCCACGTCTCCGACCCGCCGTGGGCCTACGAACCGATGGACCAGACAAACGACGGCCTGATGAATGGTTATACCTGGCGCATCACCGTGAAGCCGGGCGTTATGGGGCACCAGGCGCTGATCGAGAGCCTGGAACGCACCGTGAAGAAACACCCCAAAACCATATTCTTTGCTTGCCACCTCACCAATCAGTGCAACGATCTGTCACGCCTCGGCGAAATGCTCGATCGCAATCCTAATCTCTATGCGGATATCGGCGCCCGCTATGCTGAGACGGCCTGCATTCCGCGTTTTGTCTCGCAATTCTTCAACAAATACCGCGACCGCATCCTATACGGTACCGACATGGGTTACGATCAGGAAATGTACCGCACTACTTTCCGAGTGCTGGAAACTGCCGACGAGCATTTTTACATCTTCCAGCATGAATACCACTGGTCGGCGAGCGGCTTCGACCTGTCTGACGCTTTGTTGAAAAGCATCTACCGCGAGAACGCGCTGGCTGCATTTGCACGAGCAAGGCAAGCGGCATCGGCGTAACGTTCGTTGTCCTGCGTATACATTGCATATACAATTAAATCTGCGATGTTCGACTGGGACCGGAATAATCTGAGCAAGATACGTGTGCACCAGATTAAGCAAGACGAGGTCGAGCAGGTGCTGGAGAACGACCCGATTCCGATATATGAGCAGGACGTCGAAGGCGAACGCCGCTTCGTTTACTACGGCGAAACTAACGCTGGTCGCCTGCTTGCCGTGGTTGTCACAGAGCGAGGCGAACGTATACGGGTCGTCACCGCATATGACCTCGACCGCAGTCAAAAGCGCGATTACCTGAACAGGCGCACGCGCGGAGAGTAGACCTAATGAGGAAGAAAAGGTTGCAGATGCCAAAGTTCAAAAGCGAGAGCGAGGAGGCAGATTGGTGGGCCACCCCGGCAGGACGCTCATATGTGAAGCGAGGTTCCAGCGAGGCGCAATCGAGGGGAGCTAGGTCGAGAGGGTCAAGCCTCGTTACGAAGTTGAATGAGCCGAGAAGCACGCAGATAGCTATACGTCTGCCTGGGAGTGATCTGACAAAGGCCCGGAAGCTCGCAGCGCGTAAAGGTATCGGCTATCAGACCTTGCTGAAGATGCTTGTTCACGAAGGCTTGGCACGCGAAGCACGACGCGGGTGAAGTTGGTCGGAACAAAACCCTGGAATGGCATGTCAGGTGAGGGCGTGGACTGTCGCTGCAAGGCTCAGAACGTCGGACGGTGCCGAATGGGCACGCGCTACTCTGAGGAAGCAACAGACATCTTGTTACGTCTATCCAGAAACTGGCCTTCGCCCACCTTGGCCAGTCACCTGGTAACATCGGGTTAAGGCTCGCCGCCGTTCCGACCGCCTCACGGGATGGCGAAGCCGGCACATTCTTTACCGACCCCTCGCCTCTGCCAAATGGCTTCTTCCAGAAACTCATTTAGGCAAAATCTCAACGGCGGGCATCGCCTTCTCGTTATAGAAGCCCCTTATAGATCAATCGGCCGCTGTTCTGCGGCTGGCCATGTTTATCGACCTCCGTAATGGCCTTGCACTACCAGGCCGTTGATGCCGACTCCAACGTTGCCGGTGAGCGCAGCCGTGCCCGCGCCCGGAGAATGATCCGTCCTAATTGGCAGGTTCACTGTTTGCGCCGATGAGCTCGTTGACCTGATTGATTTCTGCTTGCAGACGTTCTATTTGATCTTTCGCGCACGACAGCGAGATAATTTGGAGCACGGCCCCGTCGTTCTTCATTACAAACCGAACATTGGCCGTCTGGGTGGGGCTGGATGTCGACGACAGTAAACGGCCGCTACTGTCATTTACGAAAGAGCCGGACTGACCTGAGCCAACGTCCAATTCGATGCGTGCCAGATTCGCTATCTCGAACTGCTCTGAGGTGTTGCTAAAGCCGAATGCTTCGCTGCCCGCTACGACCAGCACGAGTCCCGTGCTATCATCGAAGCTTATTTTTACTGGGTATTCCCCCGGGGCGAAACCCAAGACCAAGCTCGGACCTGACTGTTGAAGAAGCACACAGATGGCAGCGACATGCCTCGCGACTGCCGCAGCGGTTTTCGCCATCGACGCCAATTGGGCCAGCCTAGTGCCGGCCGCCGCACGGACACCGGCGTCGCTATCACCTGCTGCCAACTTGTTCAGCACCGTCTGGTCGGCCAGTCTCCTTGTGGCGTCGGCTCTCACCTCGGCGTCCGGCGCCTCCGTTGCAACCCTCGCCAGGCCCGCCTGGTTCGTGAGTGCCTGGACCGCCCTGTTGCGAACGCCGGCATCCGCGCCTTCCATGGCAATTCTCACCAGCAGTGTCTGGTCGATAAGTTTCTCGACAGCGGCACTGCGTATTGCCGCGTCTTTATTCTCCAGCGCGATCTTCGCCAAGTCCGCCTGGTTCGTGAGTGCCTGGACCGCCCGATTGCGAACGTCGGCGTCCGCGTCTTCCATGGCAATTCTCACCAGCAGTGCCTGGTCGATCAGTTTCTCGACAGCGGCACCGCGTATTGCCGCGTCTTTATTCTCCAGCGCCATCTTCGCCAGCTCCGCACAAGCCCTTTGCCTTCCTGAATGGCACTGAAGCGCCAGTTTGTTGACGCGCCCAACATCGCTGGCCAGAAGCGACCCGGCAAAAATCCACATCAAAGCGGCCAGCGCCACCAACGTAGAGGCAGCGGGCCCGTGGACGGTACGAGCGCAGCCTCGATTAATCAATGAGTCGGCATTTTTCATGGCTCCTCTCCTTGGCCTGGAATTTCCATTTTCCGCTCCAGTAATGTCCCGCAGCGTGCATCCGACCGGTACTCTGAGCGCAACTGTCAGCCGGGTTAGCGTCGCTCCGTGTCTCCAGCGACTTTACAGGGGCCAGCTTTGGCTCCTCGAAGGCCGCTAGGGCTGGGCACTACCCTTCGTTTGGCTGCCGTTTCTAACACGTTTCCGTCATCCGCCCTCTCGAAGCCAAAAGCCGCGGACCGAACAGCCGGCGGTCCGCGCTACTTGTTTTACAGCTATCAGATTGGGTTTGGCGGTGATCGGAACTGGCGAAACCCCTAGCCTTCCTTGGCCCTCTCGTTGGAGTCCAACTTGATCTCCTGGATGAACCCTGGCCCAACACAGACAAGATACCTCCCGTTCCGCGCGAGTCTAATTATCGTGACTGACTTGGCCACGGGGATTCGCCGCTCGGCCGCTCCGGTCTTTACATCAACGACCGTAACCTCGTGAACATCGGTGTCCAGCGCGTAAAGTTTGGCCCCATCCGGTCCCGTCGCGAGGAATTCGTTTGCAAAGCCGAGGCTGGGTACGTACACCGGGAGAAGGAGCGTGGGTGCAGCCCCTAGCGCTCCTCCTGCCGCGCCCTCCGCGGCTGCCACTGCGAGTGAGATCCCAATTCGGCCTGCCAGTATCTTCGCTCGCTGCCCTCGGCTCATCGTCACGACGACGCTGTATAATTGAAGGTTCTTCAAATCGAGCAAGGCGACCCGATGGAGCGAAGCTCCTTTATTGTTGGTAACGAGCACTGCCGCGCGATCCTCGCCAAGGCTGATGGCTTCGCCAGGGTAGCCATCAAGAAAGGCGTCGGCGGCGCCCGTATCTCCCTCTTCAATCTTGCGCGGTTTGTTCAGTAAAATCGGCTGGCCCAGTTCCCCAGCCTCGGAAATGGACCTCATCTCTTTCCTACCCATCAGCCAGAGGCGTTGCCCTGACCCCAGGCGGACCAATCTCGTGGGAGCGTCGGTCAAAGCGATGCTCGAACTGGCACCTTGAGTCAGGTCGACAATATCGAGTATTCCAGTACGATGGTCCTTGTCAGGCACTGCCAGGAAGAACCGGGTAGCATCCAGACTTAGCGCCGCGGCGACGCCCTCTTCGCGAGGAAGCTGGATCTCGTCCCCTATGTTTCCGGTTTGGGAAAGGAAACGTAGGCCGCCACGCGTAACGATCCAAATACCGTCTTGTGATCCCATGCTGGAGGGCGGTGCTCCGTCCAGGAACACGCTCAGCCGTTCATCCCGGCTCGGAGGGTCGTCCAACCGCCGATTGACGGTGGTGCCCTTACCGAGGTCTGTGACATCCACGAACTCAGAGTGCCGTTTCTTGTCCTCTGTGGCTAGAAATAGGAATCGGTTGTCTTTGGAAAATCGCGACGCCACTATGAACGGTTCACCCGGGTCGATGATCAGAGGCGGTTTGTCAGATTGGACGGAAAAAACTAAGACTCGAGTCCACGAAGGGCGGAGGCGCCTCCCAAGTCCGGCTACTGAGGCCAGTATCCGTCCCCCGTCAGCAGTGATAGAGAAAAACGTTTGAAGCCACCAACACTTCGGTAGGACCTCACCAGGGCTGTTAAGCAAGTCGTATTTGCCGATGATCTGGTTGGAGCTGGTGTCGATTACGACAATGGAGCTGGAGCCCCTGGACCTCTGAGCATTCAAGGGTGCATGCGCGTCCTCGGGATAAGCCCTAGAGATAGTGTGGCAAAACAGACGACGGCCGTCCAGCGACATCAGCATCTCGACTTTGTCAGCGTCACCCAAATCGATGACCTTCGCCAGTTTCTGGGTGCTGAGGTTTACGGCGCTGATCGAGCGCGCCTTTGACTTTCCCTCTGCAGAAAGTACATACGTCATATTTGCCGGGATGGAGACCTGCATCTCGACTACCGGCTCGTGGTTGAGCACCGGGATGCGGATCGATGTTACAGCCACGCCTGCGGCATTCTTAAAGAGGAGTGATGGAGGCTTCTTCGCGGTCTCAACTGTCTGTGCCAAGGTTAAACTTGCGGAGCAGCACACAAGAACAAGCAAGAGAGTCGTTTTGCGAAGAGCCATGCTATGCAACCTCCCGTAATCCAAAATCATGATTATCGAGCTTGCTCTGGCGTTGCAACTGAATGCCTGTAGGTGATGGGGTAGCCGGTGAAGTCAACGAACCTTGTATTGCTTCTTACTGATCAGCGCTCCAGCAACGCCCGCAAGCATGATATTTCGTAAGGCATGAGAACCGGCGTCTTCCACGGCCAAACAGCCTTTCGATTGCGGCGTCGCCGGTTGCGAAGCTTGCGAGGTAACTGGCGGCGATTCGGCCTTGTCGCCGGTTTTTCCCTGCTGCGGCTGGGACGCGAAAGCCGAAAAGGCAAAACACATGAAGATGACAGTCAATGCTGTTCTCATTTCTCCTCCTTTGCCCCGTCGCTCGCGGAACCGGAGCGCCGGGCTACTTTCTCACGAAATTCGGTCGTGCGATGCGAACGCTCAGCCACAGCCACACATCGTTCGGTCCGAACCGGTAGCAACTCAGCCGAAAATTCCCCGGCCCCCAGGGACCGGAACGCTAGAGCTTGGGCGATGTCGTAAGCCCGCCGGCGTGCGGTGCTTGCCGCCCCGCGCGAAGCTACCAGTTCAAGCGCAATGGAGACTTTTGCCGGAGATGCAACATCCCCAGGAGCAGGAGGCCAGCCCCTACCAAGGCCAAGCTGCTTGGCCCGGGAACTGTGCTAGTAGGCCCAACCGTGGTCGTTATGGATCCGGCTTCGACTCCTGTTTGGGCATTCCAGATAATAATCTGCACTTGGTCGCCCGCTCCGAGATCGCAAGTCGGCGAGCATCCGAAGCCCGTAGAGCCCCAAGGGCCAGAAAAACCTCCTAGCACCACACTCGAATCGTTCCACGAGTCAACGACAAGACCGAGGGCGTCATCGACAAAGCCGTAACCCCCACAGCCGTCAAGAGCGGGGAGACAGGGACCAAGGAAGCCAGCTTCCCAGTTCCTGTTAACGTCTGAAAACGAGATGTAGCTGGAGTCGCCGTTGTAAGGGTTTTGCGTACCGAACCCGCTGCCCGTGATGACAATGGTCTGAAACTGGTCAGTCGAAATCGAACTGATCGATGTTATTGTAGGAGACGAAGCCGAGGCGTCGACTGTGTCGGCAACGGTGTTCCTTGCCAGCGCGGCTGAAACTAGAAGCGCACAGAACACGAGCAAAGCCCGGAGTCGTCCGTGGATGTGCCCCTTCCTGGAAAAGTTCGTCATTGTTTTATCCTCCATTGGTTTAGGTAAGTGGCAAAGGCCAGAGGTCTCGTTCTGGTATTTTCGACCGCAGTACCGACCCCAGGCTCGCTCGAACCCTACGAGTTTCGAGCGCGAGGCGGTTACTGCTTCGCAACGACTATCCGTGACTTTTCGCCAGTGCCCGTCGGTGCCGCGGCGGGCCGACCCTCCCGTGCCTTTGATCGCGGAGATCGCGACAGATCTTTCCCTTTCCCGGCGAACTTACAGGTGTCTTTCAGGGCAGTCAATGGTTCAGAAGGTGAGTTGTGTATGAGCAGCAGATGAGGGGGCAAGTTACTGTCTGGATATACGATAACTTGTGGTTCCGTTAACGGCGAATTATAATCTCGGTCAATAATTGTCCGTCAAAGAAGGCTATGCGTAGCACCACCTCGGTTCTGCATTTCGGCGCCTTTGCGGCCGACCTCGCTACGGGCGAGCTGTGGCGCAATAGCCGGCCACTGAAACTGCAGCCGCAGCCCTTCAAGTTGCTGGCTCTGCTGCTCGAACGGCAGGGTGAGCTCGTGACCCGGGAGGAGATCCGCCAGCGGCTGTGGGGCCAGGCCACGCACGTTGATTTCGAGCACGGCCTGAACTTTGCCATCAGGAGGATTCGCGAGACTTTGGGGGACGACGCCGAGCGGCCGCGCTACATTGAGACGCTGCCTCGCCGGGGTTACCGTTTCCTCGCGCCGGTGGAACGGGTAGGGACTGTGATGGGTCCTCGGGAGATCGCGCAACAAACTGCAGCCATCCCAGGTGGTCGAGCAGTTTCGATCTCCGATGCACCCAAGTCTCCGCAGGAACTTACTCGGACAGAGGCTGCGGGACCAAGGGCCTTGACCGTAGCTGCTCCTCAAGGGATCGATCCTGCCAGCGTCGTGAGAGATTCCGCGAGCATTACCACGGGCCAAACGGCTGCGCCACAAGACGGCCACGGGTACGGGCAGGAGAGGCCCGGGAGACAAGAAAAAGAGGTGCCTGCGCGTCAGCGGCGATGGATGGCACTGGCGCTCATAGCGGTCGTGGCACTTGCAGCAGCCGCCGGTGCGTACCTTCTTGTCCGCTCGCACTCTACGCCAAAGCTCACCGAGCAGGACACCATTGTTTTGGCCGACTTCACTAACACCACCGGCGATCCCGTTTTCGATGGCACGCTGCGCGAGGGGCTTTCGGCGCAACTGGAGCAGTCACCGTTTCTGAACCTGCTTTCGGACCAGCGCATTGCCGAGACACTTGCATTGATGACTCAGCCCAAAGATGCCCGCCTTACGCATGAGCTCACACGCGAAGTTTGCCTGCGGACGGGGAGCGCAGCCAGCATCGAAGGCTCGATCGGCAAACTCGGCGACCTGTATGTTCTGGGTCTCAAGGCGGCGAACTGCCAAAACGGTGACACCTTGGCCGAGGAACAAGTTACGGCAAATGGAAAGGAACGCGTTCTCGAGGCGTTGGGGAAGGCGGCGACAAAACTCCGCGAGAAACTGGGCGGGTCACTGGCATCGATAAAGAAATACGACGTGCCGCCGGAGAACGTCACTACCCCGTCACTCGAAGCATTGCAAGCCTACACCGTCGGCCGGCGAATGTGGATAATGAGCACGGATGTGGCTGCCGCACTCTCCTCTTACGAGAGAGCGATTAGGCTCGACCCAAACTTTGCCATGGCGTACGTGCAGCTTGGAGACGGTTACACCACCTTGGGTGAAACTGTACGCGCCGCCGATTATTTCCGCGAGGCCTACAGGCTGCGAAACCGGGTGAGCGAGCGCGAAAGGTTCCACATCGAGTGGGAATACGACATGTACGCCACGCGGGACCTCGAGGCCGCCCGCGAGGTCGCTGAACTGTGGATACAGGCTTACCCGCATGACCCAACTCCGTATGGTGCGCTCAGCACCACCTACAACTTGCTTGGTCAGATCGACAAGGCTTTAGTTCGAACGCAGCAGTCGTTCAGACTGAATGGAGCAACCGGGGTGAGCTACGCCGGGCTGGTAATCATGGATCTCGCTCTTTACCGCCTTGAAGATGCCAGAGCCGCCGCCCAGGACTCCATCGCTCGCGGCCTGGACACTCCTTTGCTCGAGATCCAGCTCTATCTTGTCGATTTCCTCCAGCACGACCCAGCAGCAATGGAGCGCGACGCCGTGAGCCTCGCGGGCAAGCCCGGACTCGGAGACATAATGCTTTGCTATGAATCCGATACTGCCACCTACTTTGGCCAGTTGATGAGAGCGCGAGAGTTGACGCAGCGTGCGGTGGAATCGGCTGAGGGTATCGGCGAGGAGGAAGAAGCGGCGGGTTATGAGGCTGAAGATGCGGTGCGGGAAGCGCTGGTGGGAAATGCTGGCTTGGCAAGGCAGCAAGCGGAGCGGGCCGTTGCGCTCTCAAACGGCAGAGACGCGGAGGCGATCTCGGCGATTGCGTTGGCGCTGGCCGGGGATTGGCATGAAGCTGCCCCTCTCGCCGATGACTTGGATCGAAGATTCCCAAAGGACACCATTCTCCATTCCGAATACCTCCCTATGATCCGTGCAGGCCGATTTCTCGCCGGCAGGAATGCCTCCAAGGAAGCTGTCAAAGCCGTCGAAGCCCTCGCCGCCGCAGCGCTCTACGAGCAGGCGGATACTAGCCCCACCTTGGATTTCGCTCTTTATCCCGCTTACCTGAGAGGCCGAGCCTACCTGGCAGCCGGCCAAGCTGCAGGAGCCACGGCCGAATTCCGGAAGATTCTCGACCACCCTGGAATCGTGCTAAACACGCCGATCGGTGCGCTGGCGCACCTTGGGCTGGCCCGCGCCTACGCGCTCAAAGCCGGTGTAGATGGCACAGCCTTCCTTGCCGTGAGAAGCCCGGGGAACCCGACCGCAGGCGGCAGGCCCGTGCCACGATCCGGCACCCTCGCCGAAGCCCGCGCTGCCTACCGGGACTTCTTCGCCGTCTGGAAAGACGCTGACCCCGACATCCCCATCCTGAAGCAAGCCAAGGCGGAGTACGCGAAACTGCATTGACGGGCCGGGCAGCCAATGACCATCTCTCCAGCAGCGGCCCAAAGTGTTGTCCACACTTCCAGCGAAATAAATCGTGTCCAGCCCAAAACCTATGTTTCCTGTGCAGCGTGATAGCTTCTCCCGTATCCTGGAAGCCCTGAAACACGCCGGATTGAGGATATCAAAGTGCCCTGACGCGGTATAAGACGACACCGTGCGGGGGGACGGTAGCACTGATGGCGCCACCTTCATTCTCCACCTTGCCGGTCCACAGGTTCTGCGTGGAATAGCCGCGCGCGTTCTCGGGGAGACCCACGGCAGATGCTTCTACGGAGACTTTCTCCGCCTTCCCGCCAGTGTTGAACAAACCGACGATCGCGTCTCCATTGGGTTCCACCTTAGCCAAGACCTGCCGGTTGCTGGTATTGAGAACCCTCTTAGCAGCAATCGCATCCTGGTCGACAGCGAGGACCGCGGTGTTTTTAAGGTATTTCTCGAGATCCAGTTGGTTGAGGTGAGTGAGATCGGCGCCGAGGATCAGGGGAGCCGATGCAAGGGCCCATAGGCTCATCTGAGTCTGACGCTCGACCGGGGTAAGCCCGTCGTTGTTGCCATTCCCTACCTCGACGGAGTCATAGTCGTTGAATCCTCCCGGACCAGCGTAAGGCTGCCACTCGGCCACGTAGTTGAAGCGCTTCTCAACATTTGCCCAGATGGTCAGCGGGTAGCTGCTACCGCCCTTTTCGCAGTCATAGCATTCGATGTCGGGTGGGAATTCCCATTGGTTAGCGTACCTCATCAATGTTGGGGCGAGGGCCTGTGTAAAGCTCCCCTGTGTGACATTGAGGATCATCGGTCGACCGCTTTGTCGTATGGCATTCGACCATGCCTTAACGTCAGCGGCGTTGCTGTTTGTCATGCCGTCGATTTTGATGTAATCGACGCCCCATCTCGCGAGCATATCAACCCATGAATTGATATACTCTTGCGCTCCAGGCTTACTATAGTTAATCCTTACCATGCCGCGGCAGTTGTAGTTGTTCTCCTCTATAGACGGTTCCGCAATCTGGCGAGCGGTGTACGGCGTGCCTTTAATCGGCGTGTTCCTGCTTACTGCCTGCTTGGAAATCCCTGGTGTAACGTATATTCCGAACTTCAGCCCGAAACTGTGGATGCTGTCAGCGACTACCTTTATGCCATTGGTATCTCCATGGGCCGGGAATGCCGATGAATCCGTTACCCAGAGGCCAAAAGACCCGACATTCGGACCTTGCCTGCCGGGACACTGGTACCAATGGTCGTCAAGGTTTACGTATTGGTAACCGATTTTCTGCAAGCCGGAGTTCTGCAGTGCGCGCGCTTGAGCTTCGATCTTCGCTGCCGTAGGATGCTCGCGGAGGAAGCTCCAACTACTCCAACCGAGAACGGGTGTGCGCTCGAGACCGTTATTCTCTGCCCGGGCGTTCTGCAGGCCGTCCGCGCCTGCCAACAACACGATCACCAGTCCAGCCGTGAAGGCATGTGTCAATTTCATAGGGATCATTCCTTTTATGCTGCCTCGTCAGCAAAGTTCGTGGACACTTTCAAGTTGTGGAAGTCGTTCTAAACGGCTTTCCTGCCTTATCGTACAGTTCGGCGGTTGCTAAATCCAGGACTGTGGCATTTAAACCCGGGGAACCTCTTAGTTATCACCCGGAACACCTTGACACGCAAGGCTTAAGCACGCATGAGCCTGCGAAAAGATTACCGAGGCTTGGTCAGAATTTCACAGGTCTTTACAAACGAGGATTTCTGAGCGGCATCGCCAGGTTCCTCCAGACGGCTGGAGAACCTGTGAGTTACAGGGGTTGCACCGGCTCTTCACTTTGGAAACTCGCTTGCGCACGTGGAACGCAAGGGAGAGGTACCGAGGCAGGAATTGAAAATGGTTCCGCCCGGAACACGAAATTTAAGCGGAGGTTTTAACGATGTTGAAAAGACTTCATTTATTCGGACTGGGTCTGGCGTGCGGCTTGGTCTTCGGCGTAATGCCGGCGAGCGTCCCCTCAGCCGTGGCGGCAATGCGAGGCGCAAGTCTGTCCCAACAAGGACAACAGGGGCAGACTCCTCAGCAACAGCAGGCGCCCGCCGAGCAGCAGCAGCAGCAGGAGACACAACAACAGCAGCAGATGGAGCAGATGCAGCAGCAAGGTCAGCAGGCGCCTTCACAACATACCAAGCAGGCACTGCTGACGGGAAAAATCTCAATGCATGGCGGGCACTATGTGTTTGAAGACAGTAGCAGCAATGCAACACTCACCGTGTCAAATCCCTCGAAGGTCAAAAAGTTCAATGGCGACAATGTGAAGGTCAAAGGTACTGTTGATCACATAGCTCAGACAATTCACATATCCAAGATCAAAGTGCTCGCCTCATGAACTGGAAGTTCCGGCCAGAGCGCACATCGCGCACCGGGCTCCCCTCTCCTGCTGGCGCCTGTGTCCGGCAAAACATGTGGGACACGTTCAGTCCCGAGGGAGATGGTGGCTCGCGGCCGGCGTTTTCTCCAGCCGGCGCGGGTTGTATGAGGGGGAATTAAAAACCTTGCAATGCAGACATGGTTTTGAGATGTCTGCGAATCGCCGCCACCGGCAATTCGATATACGAAGGGAATTGCCGGGAGCGGTAGATGCGCTGTTTAGCTTCGATGTAATCGCTCCCGGACGCCAGGAAGATATTCGGCACGTACTTTTGCGGGTTGCGGTCGATGATGGGAAACCACGAGCTTTGCACCTGCACCATAATCCGGTGGCCCTTCAGGAAACAGTGATTAGTGGTGTGGAGGTCGATGGTGTAAGCCGTGATCTTGTTTGGAACAATCGGCTCAGGACGCTCAAAGCTGTACCGGAAGCGCCCCCGAAACACCTCATCGGCGATAATCAACTCGTATCCGCTCATGCTCAAGTCTTGCCGGTCGATATCCGGATAGACGTCGATCAACTTCACGATCCAATCGCTGTCCGTGCCGGTTGTGGAAGCGAAGAGGTGGGCTACGATATCGCCGGAAATTGCGAGGTTTTGCGCCAGCGGAGGAGTCTGCCAGCTCACGGTGTCCGGCCGGTTGTCCACAAATCGCTGGTCTTCTAACAACCAGGTGTACCAGCGGCTGCCCGTACCGTAGGTCTCTTCGATGGGCCGATGGCGGTAGGGCACAGGCTTCGCCGGATCGGAAATGTAGCTGTCAAAACCATTGGCTCCCCCGGCGGGAGGACTGAAGGCGAGTTGGCGGCCGCTGCGGAAATAAAGCTTGCGTTCTCTGATCCCCTTCTTAGGCGGCCATTCATCATAGGCAATCCACTTGCCGGTGCCGGATTGGAACGTGAGCGCCTTGGAGAAGGGAAGTCGCCCCTCGCCTTTCAGCCAATACGCAAACCAGGGTGCCTGCACTTTTTGCCGGAAGTATTCTCCGGTATCGCTGCCAAAATCAATTCGTCCCAGTTGGCGTCCGGTTCCCTCCGCCCAGCCGCCGTGATTCCAAGGACCGGCAACCAGAAAGTTCCAGTGCTGGACATCGTGTTTCTCCAGCGCCTCGAAGATCTTCACCGGACCGTAAAAATCTTCCTGATCCCACCAGCCGGCCACGTTCAGGTCCGGAACGGTGACGCGCGTAAGAAAATGGGAAACCTCCTGGCTTTGCCAGAAGCTGTCGTAGTTGGGATGGTTCACGAAATCGTTCCAGGACGGAACCTGCCCATGGAAATAAAGCCGGTTGGCATTGGATAACGGACCAAGATCGTTGAGATACCAATCGTAGGTGTCGTAATCAGTGAAGTGGAAAAGGTTATTGGTTTTTCCGCGCTCCATCATGGCGGCATACTCAAAGGCGTAGCTCAGACGGAAAGCGCCGTTGTGGTGAAAGTCATCGCCAAGGAACATGTCGTCCGGCGAGGCCTGCTCGGAAACAGCCTTAAGCGCCGGGTTCGGATGGATCATGGCCATGGCGGTAAGCCACCCGCCGTAGGAGATGCCGAACAATCCGGCGCGGCCGTTATTATCCGGCACGTTTTTCAGCAGCCAGGCGACAGTGTCGTAGGCGTCGGTACCCTCGTCCACGCAACGCGCCTCTCCCGCCGGACACGGCTGGCGCTGCATGACGAAATGCCCTTCTGAAAGATAACGTCCGCGGATATCCTGAAATACGAAAATGTAGCCGTCCCGCGCCAAGTCGGCGTAGGAGGTATCCAAAAGCTGAAGCAGGTGGGGATCGTCATCCAGGCCATACGGGGAGCGAACGATCAAGAAGGGCAACGGCCCGGGCTTTTCTTTGGGCACAAAAATGGACGTGTGCAAACGGATGCCGTCGCGCATCGGCACCATCTGGTGCGTGATGTTGAATTGTGATGAGGAATCATCCGCCGGCGCAATCCGCCTCGGAACATAAAGTCCTGCCAGGACGAGAAAAGCTGCAACGGTCATCCCGCTTCCTTTTAGAGCCAAACCGACCTCCTGTAGCGCCGACCTTTAGGTCGGCACGTGTGTCGAGCCCCAACGGGCGAACCAACAAAGCCCAGGCCATGCTTTCCTCGAGTTCCGGGGCTAAAAGCCGCACGCTCGAAAATGCTCCGGCCTTGCGGGCCGGAGGCCCTAAGCCGTAGACCTGCAAAAAACGCAGGTCTGCATTACAACGTCATGATTTCTTGAACCTTTTTTTCTGGCAAGGTTTTTGACGGCGACCCCCTCACCCGGCGCTGCGCGCTGCCCTCTCCCCCAAGGGGGGCGAGGGCAGGATTTCCCTCTGGTTTTGGTTGCGGCCGTGAGGCCGCGCTGTGCTACTTGCTCGCAACTCATGGGTTTTCCACCGGCGCAGCCTTGCCGGCCGTAAGAGCGGGAGGCGCGCTGTGATCGATCTTCAAAGTCTCGGCCAATTCGCGGCAGGCAAACGCGTCCTTGGGCTCGGCGGCAACGGCTTGGCGCAGCATCGCCGCCGCGCCCTCGAACACGCCCGCATGCTTCATGGTAAGGGCAAAAAACATCAAGGTGCGGTAGTCGGTGGAAGGGC
The DNA here is from genome assembly GCA_030040995.1 of Terriglobia bacterium. Classification (GTDB taxonomy): domain Bacteria; phylum Acidobacteriota; class Terriglobia; order UBA7540; family UBA7540; genus JASHON01. The sequence continues at coordinate 15,770 of JASHOS010000086.1, forward strand.
TCTTGCTGCTTGAAATCGCTCGCGCCAGCAATTGCGCTCCTGCCGCAACTTGTCCCTCTACCATAAAGCACTCAGCAGCCGTTGCGGTGATCGCAAAATCAGTATCTTCCTGGCGCGAGGGATCCGTGGGCTTGGAGGCGGGCCCCATCTGCCAGAAGGCCATTACGCGGCCGCTTACCGCTGGAGCCTCTGGATCGTAAAGGAAGATCACGGATCTGACAGTTTTCAAAACGTGAGTAGACCAGGCGAGAACGGGGAATTGAAGGCGGGGCGCATCCTTCATTGCCGCGCCGCCAAAAGGTTCCTCCCCCCGGAAAAGTTTGGCATCCAGAACGCGGCCGTTTTCGTCCACCAGCACGTTCACCACCACCGCCGCGGGTATTGTGCCCGCCCCTGAAGGCCATGTGAACGGCGACCCGTGAGCGGGCACGAGCCGCGAGAGTTGATCTTGGCGCTGCTTATAGAGTTCGCCGGCTCGCTCCGCAGAAATGGCGGGCACTCCGCCGTGTGCCTGAAGGTAGGTTTCGAGCTCCGGCGGGACGTAAACCGGCGTGCCTCCAACCTGTGCTACAGCGTACGAGTAGAATCGCCTCGCCTCGTCTGGCCGGTTGAGCCGCGCATTGAGCATCGCCACGTGCTTCGCCACGTCCGGGTCAGGGTTGAGCTGGTACGCCGCGTCGAGCGGCCCTGTGGCCTCCGAAAGCCTCCCCTCTTTATAGAGCACCCAACCCAAAGTATCCAGGAAGCTGCCAAGGCTTTTCATTCTAGCCGCATAGTCCGGGGATGTTTCGAGCGAATCCACGTTCTCTGGAATTGTCTGGTCAACCGCGGACCCGGCTTCCTCCGCGGCCTCGGCGAGATCGATGCCAGCCTCTGCGCGGCCGTACGCCACGTTATTAAGTACGACCGGTGCTTTGCTGAGGCTGAGGGCTTGCTGAAATTGCTGGCGGCCTTCATCTATCTTGCCTTCCTTCAGCAGGTCCGTTCCCCATGCAGCGCGGAGCATGGCGTTGCCCGGATCGAGCCGGACGGCCGTTTCGTAGGCTGCCGCGGCGTCGGTCCAGTCCCGCTTTTGATCATAGGCGCTGCCAAGGTATTGGGCGGCGTAGCGGTCCAGTGGATTCACTGAAAGCTGCTGTTTGAAATCGGCAATCGCCTGGACGTAGTGCTGCTGCGCCAGTTCAGCGAGACCGAGATACGTGTAGGCATAGGAGTCGTAGGCGTTGATTTCTGCTTGTTTCCTGAACGCCTTTTCCGCCTCGTCGTAGTCGGCCAGGGCCAAGTAACTGCGGCCAAGATTGTTCCAGGCGGTTTTGCTTTCAGGGGCCTTGCTCACCGCCTTAAGAAGCAGGTCTCGCGCCAGCACCGGGTCGCTTTCTTTTTGCAGGGCCTCGATTCCCGCAGTCTCCAGTTCATCTGCCGTCATTGACCCGGCGTCAGAGAGGATATTTGCGCTGCCCGTCCGGCGCAGCGTCAGCTCTTGACTCAAGTCGCCGTCGACGAGATCTTGCAGGTTCTCCACGGCTTCCAATTGCGAGAGGGGCTCCTTAACCGCTTTGATATCGAGTGCGCGGCGGGCCTCGATGTGGCCGTTCTCAAAAGTATAACTGGAGGTATAAGTCGCGAAGGGGCGGTCTACCCGGATCGGCTCAGGTAAGTCCACGTGATAGTCTGCCGGAACAGAGAGGTCAAGAGTCTCCTCGTATTCAGCCGGACCGTGCAGAGAAATGTCTTTCGCCGCGTGAGTGACGCAGCCGCCCGTCTCCCCGTTTTTGGCTTGTTCTCCGGCCTCTTCTTTAGCCTTGCTCAGATCGGCGCCCCACTGTTCCGGATGAATAAAGTAATGCGGAAGGAGCACCTGCTCATTCTTGCGGAGCAAATCCACGAAGTCCTGCTTGGTCAAGACATATTGGAACTGAAAGGGGCTGGAAAGGTTTTCCGGATCAGAGTTGGTGGGATTGGCCGCGGTCGATCCCGGCAATTGAAATCGAGCCAGCGCCTCAACGAACTTGAGAAGCTGAGTCTTGTCTTGAAGTCCAAAAATCTGACGCAGGAAAGCCTCCGAAATTCCGTGAACCTCGAAGCGAACGGCCAAACTGAGCTTGCCGGACGAATCGACGCTTCCCGTCGCGTGAGCGGCGAATTGCTGCGCAAACGGCTCCTGGTCCGGCAGGTCAATCAGGTGGACTGCTCCGGGTTGAACCAGGAGCGCCTGCTTTCCGAGCACGGAGGGAGCGAGGATGCCGGGCGGCGCCGTCTGCATCGTTGTATCCATCCAGATCGCTTTACCCCCGAGCGTCGCCACGCTTACGACATGGTCGAATTGTGAAGGCATCGGGACGGCATCGACCAGAGTATCCCTTTGTACGTTCACCAGCGCCGGATACGCCTTGATGCCGGCCGCTTCGAGGAGCGTATCCAGCAGTCCGGTTTTGTCCTTGCAATCTCCGTAGCCGCTGCCGAGGACGGTAGCCGCGGCGTGCGCTTGAAATCCTCCAATCCCAAATTCAAGAGCGACGTAGCGAATCTTTTCGGAAACGTAGGTATAGATGGCGTCGAGCTTTTGCTCATCGGTGTTTTGGCCGGAGGTAAGCTTTTTCGCCAGCGCCTCGATTTCCGGCGTCACTTGAGTTTGCCCGGATTGGAGCTTTGCATACCAGTCGCCCACCTGCTTCCAATCGCTTAGAGTGCTGGTGGCAAAAAGCGGCGCCGGCGGGACGGCCGTTTGCTTTAGGGGTTGAAGATCAGTGATCTGCCAGCGGTAAATCCGGCGCCCATTCTTCTCGGCTACGGTGTAATGGAAGCATGGATCCGCTTCAAAAGTGAGCTTGCGTCCGGCGGGAACATCGAGCACGATGGTTGCCGTCTTCACGAGCGACGAGCGGCTGAGCGCGTGCATCACCCAGAAATTGCCAGGCATGTAGGGCGTCCGGATTGTCTTTGTGAATTGGAATTCAACGGCATCGCCAACCTGGAGTTGAGGCGCCACCAGCCCTTTCAGCTTGACGTCGCTGAAGGTGGGGGCGTAGCGGGTGACGGGAGGCGTAAGCACGAGGGCTTTCGAGGGGTCCGCCGCAATCACAGCGCCTCCCGGCTTAACCGTGCGGACGTAATCGATGCGCAGATCTTCAAGCTGGCTGGAGTAGGGGAGAAAAATTTGCCCGAACATCTTCACCCCAGCGTCAGTAAGCACTCGAACGCGCGCTCCCATCGTCACCACGCCTGTGCCGTCGTTTTGGAATTGATAGATGGTTTGCGAGTCTTCGATGACGGCGTCTTTAGGAGGGGGCGACGCTTTTTCGGCCGCTTGCTGGGCTCGAGCCGCTATCGTAAAAGCTAATACACACCAAGCGAGCAGTATCCCTCGTTTGCTCTGAGCGCCCATGTTGACCCGATGCTAATGCGCGGACTCGGGCTTGTCAACACCAGAGGGAAACCCTGCCCTCCCCTTCTTGGGGAGATTCGATTAGGATCCCACTTTTCCCTCTCCCTCGGGAGAGGGTGGACCGCGGCCGGCGCTTTCTCCAGCCGGCGCGGGCCGGGTGAGGGGGTTCGTGTACCGCCGGCACCTGCCGCCGGAACGCCGCCGCTACGAATAGCGGAACCAGCGCACGAGTTCCACCAGCGAAGGCCGCTTGCCATACATGAGAACGCCCACGCGATAGAGTCGCGCCGTGATATAGACCGTCACCACCACGGTCGCGGCCAGCACAGCCAGCGAAAGAGCGATTTGCCAGGCGGGAGGCGTTTGCAGGCCGATCCTCATCAGCATGAGCATCGGTGAAAAAAAAGGAATAATCGAGAGGACGATAGCCGCCGGGCCATTGGGATTGGGCAAAAGCACCTCGAATAGAAGGAACCCTGTGATGAGCACTACCGTCACCGGCATCTGAAGCTGCTGAGCATCCTGCTCGGTCGATACCATGGCGCCGATCACGGCGTAAATGGAGGAATAGAGAAAGTAGCCGCCAATAAAGTAAACCACCATGAAGACCAGCAGGTAGGCTGGGATGTGAAGAGTGAAATGCGCAGCGCCGGGCCGGAATAGCCGGGCCATGCTAAGGCCGTACGCCGCGAGCAATCCTCCCGAGACCGCCCAGATGAGAAACTGCGTCAGGCCCACTGCCGCAATGCCCAGGATTTTCCCCGCGAGAAGCTGAAACGGCTGGATGGAAGAGAGGAGAATTTCCATCACCCTCGACGTCTTCTCTTCCATCACGGACCGCATGGTTCGCTGGCCGTAGGCTAAAAGCGTGGCGTATAGGATAACCGTCATCGCGATGGCGATAATGAGGGCCTGGCCTTCCTCGTGGGTCTCGCCGCTCTTGGTAAGGCGGATGACCTGAATGTTCACGCTGTGGACCATGCGATCCACATCCTCGGCCCTGATGCCGAGCCGTTGAAACCGCCGCGCAATGAGGGCGTCGCGCACGGCGTTCTTGATGGCATCCATTTCCGTAAAAAGGGTTGCGCTTCGGGTTACAAACTCAGGATCGGCGCCGCTCAGCGCGTCTGCCGGAATCCACAGAAAGCCGTCCATGCTCCCATCCCTCACCTGAGCGACCAGGCGCGGTCGCGTCCCGGTGCCGGGCGCAGGTTTTTCAAACGTCTGGGTGACGTCGTAGGCGGGCTCGCCGCTCGAAAGTGTTGTACGCTCGAGCGACTGGCTGACGGAGGGCGCCAAGGTCCCGGTCTCATCCACAATGGCTATGTGGAGGGTCTGCGAGCTTTTCGCGTTTGATAGCGCTACATCCAGGGCGATAAACCCGATCAGCAATCCGGGAATTAGGATCGTCGTGATCACAAAAGCTTTCGTTCTGACGCGAGTCACGTATTCGCGCTTGATCACGAGCCATACTTTGCGCATATCACTTCACTCTCTCACTTCCTCGCGTACCGGCGGCC
>JASHOS010000087.1 GCA_030040995.1 Terriglobia bacterium
ACCCGGATCGCCCCCCGGAACAAACACCGCATCAATCCGCGGCAGGGCTTGGAAGACTTTGCCCCATTCATTCAGCGCAAACTCGACGGTTTTCGAGTCGGAGTAATCTTTATCCATCGCAGGATACCAAATCCAAACATCTAACCCGTAGTCATCCGCGAGACGCGACATCTCAACCATCATCTGCATCGGTGGCAGCGGGAAATGAGGACTGTTGGCTTCATCGTCCGATCGCGGGGGAATCAGCTCGACAGCGTTCGTCCCAAACACGGCCAGGTCCCGGTAATACTGATCCCAGGTGGGAACGCTCCAGGCGTCATAGGCGTTGGTCTTGGGCCGATACCCCAATTGATGGCCGCGCAGCCTGTACTTCGGCGAAGTCGCAATATTGAGCGGGCCGGTCAGTCCAACCCGCCGCTCCGACATTCGAAGTTTGCGCAACAATCCCCCAACTCCAAACAGCACTCCACGCTCTTCGGCCCCGGAGACTAAAACCCAAGTCGAACCCGAGCTGCTCGCCGACCGCAGGCAATAACCCTCGGGGCTGGGAAGCTTTGTGTCCTCCGAAACCAGCGCCTGCGGTAACCGAGGCCGGACTTGCTTCAACGCACCGGAGGAGCCAACCACAATAGCCGGCCGAGTATTGGCACCCAGGCGTTCAACCACGGGCCAGCGAAATTCAGTGCGCTTCTCAACTTCTTCGACCAAGACCTGCACAGCTTTGCGTTCCCGGCGGGACAGCGTGTCTGGCGCCACGACAACCGCATCACGAAGATCGATCTCGCCGGAGTTCGCGGGCTGCCTGGCGCTCTGTGGACGCAGAGGGCTGCTGCCTATCGGGCCAAACGCCCCGATCAGCCCGGAATAAAGCGCACTATTTTTTAGAAAACGCCGGCGATTCATCTTTAGTCCTCCCAATTGTGCCAGCAACTTAGTAGATGAGCTTCACCGAGAATTGTAATTGCCGTGAAGGACCGGCGGTGTGGTTGATCATTCCAAATCCGGAACCGGTGACGATATTCGCAGGCAGGCTGAAGTTGGCGAGATTGAAAAGATTGAAAAACTCGGACCGGAATTCGAGGGTCATGGCCTCGGCGCCCCTCCGGCGCCCGAACGCTGTGTCTTTGATAATAGCGATATCATACTGCTGAAACCCAGGCGCCCGAAAAGTGTTTCTGCCGAGGCTCCCAAACCGACCATCATTCGGGCCTGTGCCGCCGGGAACATCGACAGGAATCTTAAAGAAGCTTGAATTCAGCGCGCCACGGCCGAAATAGTCCTCCTTCACCGTACGTGAAGTAGAGAGAACAGGTGTGCCAATCTGGTCCGGGCGGTCAGCACCCGCTAAGCCCGCTCCCGTTTGTTGAACGCCGGAAAAGACGGTGAAAGGAGGACCGCTCGTGACCGACGAAACGTTCAAGAACTGCCATCCCGAGGTAAGCTTCTGTCCCAGGAGATGGTGTAGAAAAGCGATGCGCTCCAGTCCAAGATTCTGGATCACGCTGAAGCCGAGCGCGTGGGTCAGATCAAAGGTTGATGGTCCTCTGTCCGCCCCGGGATCTTCAGGATTCTGAGGGAAAGCTTGCAGGACAGTGCCCAGTGAAGGACCACTATAACCTCCAAGCACCGCGCTGGTGTCATCCAGAGCCTTGCTGTAGGTATAACTCACCTGGAAGGCCAGTCCCAACCGGATTGATGTCTTCGTGGCGGAGGTTTGCAGGGAATTATAGGTGGAGTGGGAGCGGTTGGACATCAAATCCTCGGGACCATAGCCTCCCACCGCCTGGCCCGAGGCACTGAAGAGCGTGAAGGGAGCAAACTGGGGGCTCGCGCCTGCGTAGCCATTGGGGAACACTATACTGGCGAGCCCCACGCCCTCCGTCGCCACATAAGCCGAGGTGAAGTCAATATCGTGGAATTGACGTTCGACGCCTGCCGTATAAGTTTCAATGTAGCCGTTGCTGAAATCGCGTGACATGCCCGAGATCGAAAGAGGGGAAATCACTCCGCCCGGAGACTGCGCCGCCATATCGTCTTCAAAGCGCTGCACGTCCATAACAGTGTTAGCGGGTACATCAGCAGGATTATCCGACGCAAAAACCGGCGCGCCCCCGGGAGTGTAAAGCACCGGAAGATGAGCGGGCATTGGTCCATTCACAAAAGGCACCGGGGCGCCCGGAGCTGCCGTAACGGTGGGTGTCACCGCCACGGGAAATCCGCCACCCACAAAGTTGTCCTGCCACAAATTGGGAAGGATAGTTGTGATGGCGCCGCCCGCGTTGAAGACCGTCCGTTTTGTCGCCTGCCAGCTCAGGCCGAGGCGAGGGCCCCAGCCATCCCAATCAGTGCTATAACGGTCTGGCGGCTGAATATTGAAAACCATCTCCTCCCGGACGCCCTTCTCCCACGTAGGCACAAAATTCCCGTCCGGGCCGAGAAAAACCGGCCCCGAGGTGGCATGATGGCCGATCCGGATTGGCGACCCTACCTCGTAGCGAAGTCCATAATTCACTGTCAAGCCCCGCCGCGCTCTCCAGGCGTCCTGAAAGTAAAGGTTATACTCATCCCGATGTACCGCCCCCTCTCCGATCCTTTCCCCTTGCGGGAAAATCGGATAGGCAATGTCTGACGTGTAACTGTAAGGCGTGCCCGTGAGGAAGGCGGTGAGCGTATCGGGCAGAACTTGGCCTGGGCTGATATCGTGCTGACCGCTCGCCGAAAGAATCTCTACGGGAGAGTAAACCGGCCCGCCGCCAAACGTGTAATCACCGTTAGGCGAGATTCCGTAGACGGTGGTATCGCGATTGAGACGTACCTCAGCACCCCAGCCGAACGTATGCTTGCCATGAACATCCGTCCAGTTTTGCCTGAACTGGAACAGGTTGCCGTAGGATCCCGTAACCGTGCCGGCCGCGGAGTTGAAGGGCTCGTACAAACCATCCGCAAACGTCATGCCGGGCTGTACGGTGTTAATCGAAGGGAACAGCGGCGTGGCGCGGATATACCCGAACGACGATTCGGAGGTGAGGTTTGGAGAGGAGGTGCGCGTGTACGACAAGCCAAAGTTTCTCTCATGATCGAAAAAACGAATCGCAAAGCTGGGATCGATGAGAAGCTGGCTGGGGTTGGTGGTGGGACCTATCTCATTGTCGAAGCTGAAACGCGAAAAGAGCTTGGACTTGCTCGAGATCGCATGATCGATCCGCAAGGAAAACTGGTCGCTAGTCGTCGTTACCCCGGACGATGCGGCGAAGGTCCGCGCGCCGTAGGGTCCCTCGGGATCGTTGGGCAGCGGATAGCGGGCGAGCGCGCGTGCAATTTGCGGGTTCACCGGAACGATCAGCGTGTCTCCAGGGAAGGCCGTCGTATCCAGCCCCAGCCGCTCTTCGCGAGTGGGCACAGAAATCACCTGCGTGGTTCCCAGGATTTGGCGGAAGCCCTGATACTCTCCAAAGTAGTATGTCCGGTTCCGGCCATTGTAGATTCCCGGCAGCACCAGCGGCCCGCCGTTGGTGAACCCGAACTCGTTGCGCTCGAATTGGGGGAGGCGGTCCGGATCAACTGGGCTTCGCTCGTCAAAGAAGTTTCGGGCGTCCAGGCTGGAATTCTGAAGAAACTCGAAGGCATCCCCATGGATTTCAGAGGCGCCGGACCGCGTGATAACGTTTGTGAACGAGGCAGCCCCTGCACCAATGCTGGCGGGCATCACGCCGGAATCTGATTTGATTTCCTGAATCGCATCAATATTGAAATTGTCGAAAGTTGCCCCTCCCAGCTCAGGGTCGGTCACATCGATGCCATCCATGGCAAAGACGGCAGTGACGCCGCGCTGGCCATTGACCGCGTACTGCTGCGTGAAATTCGCAGCCCCGTTGGTGTCGGTCATCGTCCCCGCCGCGAGCAGAAGGAGCTGCCCAAAGTCACGCTCATTCAGGGGAAGCTCGGAAACCTGCTTGTTGGTGAGCTGTTTTCCCCCGTTTGAGGGCGTAGTATTCGCGGAAGAGCCGGAGGCTAAGGCTGGCCCGGAGACTTGCTTGCCCACCGACGTTTCACCCGTTGATTTCCGCCGCAATTGAAGCTGGCCGGACCTCAAAGCAGTTGCCCAAACGCTCGCCGCTTCTCCTGATCTCAGCCGGATCGTCTTGCGAGCCTTCCAGGCCCGCCCGCCCCGGACCGCAACGATATGGAACACGCCAGGCGGTACCCGTGGAAAGGAGAATGCCCCCGCCGCGTTAGTGGCGCCGACGAAGCGATGGCGGCCTTCGGACAGCGTCACCGTGGCGTTACGCACGGGCGAGCCGTCCGCTAATCGCAATGTGCCGTCCATGGACGCCCAGCCACTCATTTGAGCGAGGCCCGGCCTGCCCACCATCACGCCAAAAACGAGAACGGCAAAAGCGCGCCGCAACATAGGTCAGAATATTTTACTGGAATTAGCAGGCGACCAGACAGAGGTAAAGAAACGCCACGGCATCATGCCTAAAGAAGCGTGACGTGACGCGGACTTATGTCACTCAGCTTATTTCGAGTAGCTTCAGTCGCCCGGACGGACCCCAAGCTCTTCCAGGGCGCTTTCGTAATAGCTTCCGCCGGCTGCGCCGCTGTCCCTATGTTTAGCGATATATGCCAGCAATCTCTGGCGTATCTCTGCAGCCTGAGGGAAGTCACGGTTCGTCCAAAAACGCCGTTCCTCATCGAAAAAGCCAATGCGCGCGAGGAAGGATACTCCAAAATAGTTCGCCTCCTCAACCGAATCATCACTGTACCCTCTGATCCCAAATGACCCGTCGGGTTGAAGGGAGTCGTTGAGGCACCAGTCGAGCATCCTGTTAATTTCCTCTGCCATGCTCTTCTGTTGCGCCGCAGTAGCGAAATTCCAGCCGAACCTGAAGAGAACGGCCGCATCCATGTTGTTATGGTTCGTGTAATGCCCGTCCTCGAGCCACCCG
>JASHOS010000088.1 GCA_030040995.1 Terriglobia bacterium
TTGGGGTATTCGCGCTGCTCGCGCTGGCCTTGGCAGCGGTTGGAATCTACGGCGTCATCACATATTCTTGTGGCCAACGAGCCCACGAATTCGGCATCCGCATGGCGCTGGGGGCGGAGCGAAGAGACATACTCAAGCTCGCCGCCGGGCAAGCATTCAAGGTCACTTTGGCCGGTGTTAGCATCGGCGTTGTTGGCGCTCTCGGCCTGACGCGGTTCATGGCCAGTTTACTGTACGATGTGAAGCCGGCCGACCCGGCGACGTTCGTTGGCGTCTCGCTGGTTCTGACGATTGTGGCGCTGCTCGCAAGCTATATCCCCGCACGCCGAGCAACGAAGATTGACCCTATGGCCGCCCTCCGGGAGGAATGAAGGCCGTGAGAAGTGATGAATGATGAGCCAGTTCTCACCGCCGGCTTTTTGGGGTTGCGCAGACTTCGTGCTTTTCGAAGTCTGCGGCTTTTCTTCGGGGATTCGCGGAACAGAGTACAGAGCGTCCAAGGGCGGGAAATCCTGCTCTACACGATAACCGAAGGGGATGTAAGGGGGACGGCTTGCCGTCCCCTTGATTACGTCCCCGAAAATCAATGTGGGTAGGGCACGCCCCAGGCTTGTCAAATTAGCTTTCAGATCTTTCGAGGTGCCGAGCGGCTAATTTGGATAGCATTACCTGCCCACCTCCTCAAAATCTGCCCCGGTGACCTCATCAGCCCTTCCAAGACGACGGGCTGCACTCAGCAATTTTCAAAAGTTTGCCCTAGTTTTGCCGATAAGGTTATAGCGGAAAAATATTTTCTCTGCCCGCGATGCGGGCAGGCAGCAAGGGAGCAGATCGACTGATGTTTAGCAACCAAGCCTACGGAACCGAAACCTCGATGACGGATTATAATCCCTCGAATTCTCTCCGTTCCGCGCCGCTTTCGGCTCCCGAGATGCTTCGCATTCTCCTCGCGACGTCACGAAAGGTGAGCGACATTGTCTTTTCGCCTGCGCGTCCGCCCCAGGTAGAATTTGCCGGCGGGCTTGTGGAAGTGAGGACGCAGGGTCTTACTACACTCACTCCCGAAGACACGCGGAGGATCGCGACCGAGCTGATGGGAAAAAATACGCAGGCCCGGCAGACTCTCGAAACCCAGGGCGCGTGCGACCTTTCGTATAGCGTCGAAGGTCTCTCGCGTTTCCGGGTGAACATCTTCAAGCAGCGAGGGAGCTTTGCCATTGTCATGCGGGTCGTTCCCTCATCAATCCCGGGCTTTGACACCTTAGGCCTACCTCCCCAGCTCGCGGACATCGTGGAACTGAAGAACGGAATAGTGCTGGTCACGGGACCAACCGGCGCGGGGAAATCCTCAACCCTTGCGGCCATCATTGACCGGATGAACGGAACCAAGGCGTATCACATTGTGACCATCGAGGACCCTATCGAGTTCCTTCATCCTCACAAACAGTCCACCATTCATCAGCGTGAAATCCACAGCGATACGCCGACTTTTGCGCTGGCCCTGCGTTCCGCCCTGCGCCAGGCGCCCAACGTGATTCTGGTTGGGGAGATGAGGGACCGCGAAACGGTAGAAATTGCGCTGGAGGCGGCGGAAACGGGTCACCTGGTGCTCTCAACCCTGCACACGATCGACGCTTCGAAGACGGTTGAGCGCATGGCTGGCGTCTTCGGGCCGGAAGATCAACACATGATTCGGCTCCGGTTCTCGAAGGCGTTCCGTTATGTGGTTTCCCAGCGCCTGATCGAGACTCCAGACGGAAACTCCCGCGTTGCAGTTTTTGAAATTCTCCGATCCACCCTCCGCACGCGCGAATACATCCAAAAAGGAGAATCGGAGGGGCGTTCGCTGCTTGATGCCATGCGGGACGGAGGCCTGGAGGGAATGCAGACCTTCGATGCCGAAATCGAGAAGCTCATCCGCGCCCGGAAGATCAACTTCGAAACTGGGCTTTCTTACGCCACCAATCCCGGCAATCTGAGGCTCCAACTCCACGACTTCCACGAGGAATTGCAGCGCGAGGTCGAAGCACCGCCCGTCTGCGCTTAGCCCAGATATCTCACCGCATCGAGCCGAAGGGCAGCGTTTCAACCTTGCCGCACCAAAGGGTAGATTCAAAAGAATCTTCGCGCAAACGCGGACCGCAACGTCCGGTCATGTTTCAGCTTTTCCTGCAATAGCGAAAAAGCTTGCTGGGGAGTATCGACGAAGTGGAGCAGGGCGAGATCATCATCATTGATGGTTCCAGTGTCGCGCATCCATTCGAAATTAATCGCGCGTTTCCAATAATGCGAGCCATAGAGCAGCACGAAAGCGCGTTGTCCCATCTTGCCGGTCTGAACTAAGGTCAAAAATTCCCACATCTCATCCATAGTGCCAAAGCCGCCCGGGAAAACGATGAGCGCCTTGGCCGGTTGCGCAAACCACAGCTTGCGCATGAAGAAGTAGTGGAAAACGAAGTAGAGTTCCGGGGTGATATACGAATTGGGGGCCTGCTCCATCGGCAGCAGGATGTTCAACCCCACGGATTTCCCGCCAGCTTCGGCGGCGCCACGATTGGCGGCTTCCATGATTCCGGGTCCTCCGCCCGAACAGACGACCAGGAAGCCGCTGCCCCGGTTCAGTTGCTTCGACCACCGGGTGATGAGGAAGGCGAGCTCGCGCGCTTCCTCGTAATAGCGCGACATTTCAACGGCCATGCGCGCAGAATGCAATTCCCGGCTGGTCACCGGAGGATTCTTTCCGTTTTCCGAGGTTTCGAGCCGCCGGAGGTTTTCGACCGCCACATCGCGCGGCACAATCCGCGCCGAGCCAAACATGACCACCGTGTTCTGTACGCCGGATTTTCGCAGCCGGACCTGCGGCTCCAGATATTCCGACAGGATCCGGATGGTGCGGGCCTCGGCAGAGGTAAGAAAACGCTCGTTATGATACGCCAGCCGTGATTTGCCAACCAGCGCTGATGGATTCTTGTT
>JASHOS010000089.1 GCA_030040995.1 Terriglobia bacterium
GGCTGAAGGCTACTCAGCCCGGCGCCCGGTTGGAAATAGGCGGCGGAATCAATCGTCCGCCGATGGAGCGCCGGATGGCAATCGATCTCTTCCGCCGGGCACGAGAACTGGGACTTAAATTAGGACTCGAGCTTGAGGAGGCGTCGACGGGGGGTGGATCGGACGGAAACTTCACCGCCGCGCTCGGCGTTCCTACGCTGGATGGCTTAGGCGGAGTGGGCGATGGCGCTCATGCCCTGAACGAACATGTGATTGTAAGCTCGCTACCCCATCGTGCTGCGCTGCTTGCCACGCTTCTTGCCACAATCTAGCGGTCAGCGATCAGCTTTCAGCAAACTGTGAATAGTCCCGCAGGGCTTATCCTCTCTTTTTTTTCTTGGGTAAGCTCTGGGCCTTCAGGACCTTTCCGGTTTCTTCGGCGATCAGGCTGCCCATCCGTGAGGTTGAAGCGGCACGCCCGCGGCCGGCGATCTCGGCGGTGTGCATCCCTCGTTTCATAACCCTTTCGACTGCCGTCTCGACAGCATCCGCGGCGCCGTCCATACGGAAGGAATAGCGCATCATCATGGCAGCGGAAAGAATCGCCGCGATCGGATTAGCTCTATTGCGTCCGGCAATGTCCGGCGCCGAACCGTGTATTGGCTCGTATAAAGCGGTTTGCTCTCCCAGACTCGCAGACGGCACAAGCCCGATTGACCCTGCAACCATGGCGGCCTCGTCACTCAAAATATCCCCAAACATATTGCTCGCGAGAACCACGTCGAAGCTGGTGGGGCGTTCGATGAGCTGCATGGCGCAGTTATCAATGTAAAGATGGTTTAATTCTACGTCGGGGTAGCCGTGGCCAATCCGTGTAACCACCTCCCGCCATAACTGTGACGCTTCCAAAACATTGGCTTTGTCTACCGACGTCACTTTACGGCGGCGCGTGCGCGCAAGCTGAAAACCCCGGTGCGCCACCCTTTCGATCTCATGCTCCCGGTATATCTCAGTGTTAACTCCCATTTTTTCACCATTTTTGGCGAAAATCCCGCGTGGGTTCCCGAAGTAAATGCCTCCCATGAGCTCGCGGACAATCATCATATCCGTGCCTCTCACCAATGCTGGTTTGATGGCCGAAAGATGGGCTAACGAATCAAGTACCTTAACGGGCCGCAAATTAACGAATAATCCGAGCCGTTTCCTAATTTGCAGTAAGCCTTGCTCGGGGCGGGCCTCGGGACGCTTCGAGTCCCACTGGGGACCGCCCACCGCTCCAAGCAGAATAGCCTGTGAATTGTTACAGATAGAGACGGTTTCGGCAGGCAGGGGGGTCGCAGTGGCATCAATGGCGCAGCCACCGATCAGTCCGGTCTGAAAGCGGAAAATCAGATTGTGGAACGATTCTATGACCCTGAGGACTTTTACAGCCTCCGCAATCACCTCGGGTCCGATACCGTCTCCAGGCAGCAGAGCAATTCTGTACAGCCCTTGCATATCAGTAGGTTACTACATTCTAAGCCTACATCCTGAAATGCGCAACGGTATCTTTTCTCTCGATATAAGGACTCAGTTTCGGGAGCAACTGTAGCGGCGGGTTTATCCCGCCAAGCAAAATGGCGGCATAAAGCCGCCTCTACGCACCCGAAACTAACTCCTTACGTCTGGATGATAGAGTTAAACGGGGTGCCGGAAGCGATCAAGGATTTGAAAACACATCAATGCCAGAGCGATGTTGACGACGACGGCGTTCGCAAGGTCTAAAGGCACGAAAGGGGGAGGAGATTCGAAAAGAAGACGCTCCAATCCAGCAATCACGAGCCGATGCAGGCATACCAAGAGCCCGGTGAGGACATAACGCGCCCCGAGCTGGTCCATTTCGAACTTCAGGCTCGCAGAGGCGGCGAGATATCCCACGAGGGCTTTTGGGATTCCAAACATTCCGATGAGGCCGTGGGCGAAGGCATCCTGAAGAAGGCCCAGCCCGGTTCCGAGCACGACCCCGAAGATTTTGTTCCGGCGGATGAGAGCGAAATAAATGGTAAGGATAAGGGGGAAATCGAAAAGACGTGCCAAGGGAATCTTCAGAGGAAGCGAGACTTGTAGCAACATACCGGCGAAAAGGCTCGCCCAGAATGCTGCAGGATGCAGGCTGTAAGCGGGAGTGGGCCGGTCAGTGGGCTTTGCTAGGGGTAGCACAGTTTGGGACGACATCCTTCCATGAAGCACCACTGTTGCGACACGAAAACGGCCTTCCCGTTCGTTTCGTGCCAGGGCACGGCTTCAGTGCCCTGTTCTGAAATTTTCGGCCGAGGGCTAATGGGGGCCATTTGGTTTGGCTGTAGCCGCAAGACCGCTACGGCTGGCCGTTAGTCACGGTCGTCCCTTTTTACTGGACGCCCGGGTTCCGGGAATAGAAGGCCCGGCGATCACGAGCACCGTGTCCAAGCGGTCCAGAGCCGCTGCCGGCCTTATGCTAATGTTTTTATAAACTTCGCCGTTACTCACCTGAGCTACGGAGCCCACTAACAAACCACGAGGATAGATCTGATCGAGGCCGGAAGTGACGACAAGATCGCCTTGCGCAACCTGGCTTTCATTCATGATGTAATCAAGCCGGCAGAGGCCCTCCCCCGTTCCTTTCGCCACCCCCTCCGTCTCATTTTTTTCGAGCATCGAACCTACACCGCTGGACGAGTCGGTGATGGTCAGCACCTGCGTGGTGTGGTGGAATACGGCAATCGTTTTACCCACGACACCCTCCGGCGTAATCACCGGCATATCCGCGCTAAGGCCAGCATCTGTTCCCTTGTCGATGAAGACCGCAGTGTTCGTTCCCGGGCTGGCCGCAATAACCGTTGCCGCAATCGTGCGGTAGGGGAGGCGCTGCTCGAGATTCAGAGCATCCCGCAGACGCGCATTCTCGACGCCTGCTTCAGAAAGCTGCAATATCCGGGCGCGCGCGTGAGCGAGTTCCTCCAAGAGCTGCCGGTTCTGCCGCTGAGCCTGAGAAAGGTCATAGAAAGACTGCCAAGCTCCCGAAGTAGCGTGCGTCAAGCCTTCGACCGAGCGCTCGAAGGGATCGAAAGCCCCGAGGGCCCACACCTGGAGGAGCCGGCCCCCCTGCTTGCGGGTAACTTGATAAGCGAGGAAAAGGAACTGGGCCAGCAGCACAACAATGAGGACAAGGAATGAAAGGTGACGGCTGACGAAGGCCTGCATGATCTCCGGAGCTTCCGGAGCGCGCGGCGCGGCAGGCCGAGCGATATCAGAGAATCCGGGGATCATGGCGCTTCACTCAATGGCCACCCGGCGCAACAAGCCGAAATCCGTCAGCATTCTTCCTGTTCCCAGAACGACGGATGCCAAAGGGTCTTCGGCGATAGAAACAGGCAAGCCGGTCTCTTCTCGAATGCGCTTATCCAGGTTCTTGATCAACGCTCCCCCCCCCGTAAGCACGATGCCCCGGTCGGAGATGTCCGCGGAAAGTTCGGGCGGCGTCCGCTCAAGCGCTACCCGGATTGCGTTGAGAATGGTTGCGATACACTCCGAGAGTGCGTCGCGAATCTCGGTGTCATCGATGTTCACGGTCTTGGGTATCCCCTCCAGCAGGTGGCGGCCCTTAATCTCCATCGCGGTGGGCTTTTCAAGCGGGTAAGCCGAGCCCAGCTCGATCTTGATCTGCTCGGCCGTTCGCTCTCCAATCAGCAAATTATACTTGCGCTTCAAGTACGCGGTGATCGCTTCATCCATCTCGTTGCCCGCAACCCGAACCGAGCGGCTATAAACAATGCCGGAAAGAGAGATTACGGCAATATCCGTCGTGCCGCCGCCAATATCAACGATCATGCTTCCGGACGGCTCTGTGATCGGAAGCCCGGCGCCGATGGCGGCCATCATGGCTTGCTCCACAAGAAAGACTTCACTTGCTTTAGCGCGCATCGCAGAATCCTGGACCGCGCGCTTTTCCACCTGCGTGATCTCCGACGGAACTCCGATCACAATTCTCGGATGCACAAACATCTTGCGGTTGTGCGCCTTTTGGATGAAATAATTCAGCATTTTTTCAGTAACTTTGAAGTCTGCGATCACCCCATCTTTCAGGGGCCGGATGGCAACAATATTTCCAGGCGTACGGCCCAGCATCTCCTTGGCTTCGCGACCCACGGCTTCAACCGCACCGGTCATCTTATTGATGGCGACAATCGACGGTTCGTTAACGACGATCCCTTTGCTCTTGGCGAAGACCAGGGAGTTGGCTGTACCGAGGTCAATGGCCAGATCGGAAGAAAACATGCTAAAGACGGAACGAAAGCTCATTCCCAATGCGGGACTCCTCCTCAGTTAACTCATTTGACGGCTCGCTGAAAAACCCAAACGAGGCGGCGCAGCGGCGATTTTATATCGCCATAAATCCAGTATTCTGAATAGCACGTGGCGGCATACAGCTACCTCTACACGTCTTTTAGCAACCTAATTAAGACCGGTATGTAGCGCAGGAGGTATCCGTCTCCCACACCGTGACCGCCCGCACTTCCAGACCCTGGTTTCGAAGCTGGCCGCTCATTCCGTCACTGATGTATTTTGCCAGGTTTTCCGCCGAGGGATTCAGCCGGTCGAAAGGGCTAATATCGTTCAAAAACTGATGGTCGAGATGTCCAGCGAGATCCCTGATTCCCTTACGTAGATCCGAAAAATCCACTAGCAGACCTGCTTCGCTCAGTTTTTCGCCGGCCACGGTTACCTGGACCCGGTAATTATGTCCATGAACGCTCTCGCACTTCCCTTTGTAGTTGCGCAAGGCGTGCGCTGCCGCAAAGGTATACTCGACCGAAACTTCGAACATTTGGCCTTCCTGGCTGGAGCGCGACCGGCACATTAGGTCCTTACGTGCTCGGTGGTTGACTAAAATAGCTCTGCAATTTCGAGCAACGCAATAACAGATTCGCACACCGGCGTTAACGCGTCTATCAATATTTTTGCATGAAATCCCGGACTTCTTCCAGCCGATTCGTCCGCCGGTACGGTGGGAGACTATCAAAAAAGATCTTGCCGTAAGGCTTACGAACCAGACGGTTATCCAGAATCGCGAGCAAGCCGTAATCGTCCTCGCTGCGGATCAACCGGCCAAAACCCTGCTTCAGCGCAATCACGGCCTCCGGAATCTGATAATCGAGAAAGCCGCTGCCGCCATCCTCGCTAACTTGCCGCGTTCGGGCCGCCACCAAGGGATCCGTGGGGACGGCAAACGGAATCCGGTCGATGATCACGGCGCTGAGTTGTTGACCCTGGACGTCTACACCCTGCCAGAACGAGCTGGTGGCAAACAGAACGGCGTGCGGGGAGGAACGGAATTTCTTCAGGAGCTCCGGAGAGGGCGCGCTGCCCTGAACCATGGCCGGGTAGCGAATCTGTGGACGGACCCGCGCGTAAATATCCCGCATCTGCGCATATGAGGTAAAGAGGACAAACGCGCGGCCACGCGAGGCCTTTAAAAGCTGGACAACCTCCTCGGCGCCACGCGGCGCAAACTCTGGGTCACGCGGGTCAGGCAGGTGCGCGGGAACGTACAGCAGAGCCTGTTCGGCGAAATTAAAGTGGGACGGGAAGATTTTTTCCTTGGCGTTTTGAATGCCCAAACGGGCCTTGAGAAAGTCAAACTTCCTGGCGATGGCGAGAGTGGCTGAGGTTAAAATGACGGTGTTAACAGCATCAAAGAGGCGCTCACGGAGAATGGAAGACACGTCAATGGGCGCCGCTTCCAAAAAGATGCCTCGTCCTCTGCGCTCCCACCAGAAGACCATATTGCGACTCTGGCTTTCCAAAACTATTTCAAAACACCCGCGCAACTCTGCGGCCCGGCGGGCCAGATTGGCGATTTCTTCCGGCCGGTCTTTGACTCGCATCAATTCTGTCTCAAGACGCACGAAGGCGTTGAGGAGCGATGAATAAGCGCCCTGGTTATTCTCCAGGAACTGATCCCGGTTCTCGAAGCTGGATCTTCCCTCCGAATCGGGAAAGAGATTGAAAAATAGGTCCGCCCGCCGCCGCATCTCGCCCACAGCGGCAAGAACATCCGGGATACGCAATTGGCGCAGCCGCGCCGTGGCCTCCGTATCCCGCGCCAACTCTTCCACCCGGTAGGTGCTGACCTGGACACCGAAGTAGCGCGTGGCGACGTCTTCGATTTCGTGCGCTTCGTCGAAGACAACGGCAGCGTAATCGGGCAGCAAGCTGGAATGGCCGGAATTTTTCAGCGCCAGGTCGGCAAAGAACAAATGATGATTCACAATAATCAAATTGGCCTCGGCGGCGCGCTGGTGCATCCGCGTAATAAAGCAGCGATCGAATTGCGCGCACTTCTGCGCCGTGCAGGCCTCCCGGCGCGCATCGATGCGGGACCATAAGGGGCTTGCGTCCGGAAGGCCCTCGAGCTCGGCCCGGTCACCGATTTCCGTCCGCGCTTCCCAATCCCGGATGAGCGCGTATTGCTGCACTTCCTCGATGCCATTCAGCAGCGGCTGCTGCTCAAGATCATAAAGCTTTTGACGGCAGAGATAGTTCTGCCGACCTTTCATCAGAACGGCGCGCATTTCGGGCGCCAGCTTTTTCAGGAAGGGAATATCCTTGAAAAACAACTGCTCCTGGAGATTCTTGGTGCCCGTGGAAACAACCACTCGCTGGCCGTTGCGCAGTATGGGAGCGAGATATGCCAATGTTTTGCCGGTGCCCGTACCCGCCTCAACGATCAAGTGTCGCCGGTTTTCAAGCGCCGACTCCACCTCTTCGGCCATCTCGAGCTGGGCGGGGCGGAATTGGTAGCGCGGGTGGTTGCGGGCAAGCCATCCCTTGGGGCCGAATATCCTTTCCAAGGGCACACGTTCCTGGGTTGTTGGACTTGCGACGGGCATAGAAATCAGAATGGGTTATGCAGGCTCCTGGCCGATATCCCCGAGCTCATGGGCGAGGCCGCGAACGACCGGATAGAGGCGGCGGTACACCCCATAGAGCTTATCATAGTGGGCAGCATTGCCCACGTGAGGAGAGACCTCGTTTAACACCTTCACCGTCTCTTTTGCCGCCTCCCCGACTGATGAATAAATGCCGGAACCCACTCCTGCCAGAAGCGCCGCGCCATACGCCGAACCTTCCGACTCCCGCAGGCTGGCGACCTTCTCCCCGTAAATTTCTGCCTGAATCTGGCGCCACAGTGAGCTTCGAGAGCCTCCTCCTGAGGCACGGACCTGATTCACCGGGATTCTGAGCTCTCTGAGAATTTCGATCGAGTCGCGCAGGCTAAATGCCACACCTTCCAATATGGAGCGGATGAGGTGGCCGCGCGTATGCGCCGCCGTCAGTCCGAACCACATTCCCCGCGCTCGGGGATCAAGGTGGGGCGTGCGCTCCCCCATCAGATAGGGCAGAAACAGCAGGCCATCGCTCCCGGGCGGGATTTTTTTGGCTTCTTCAATAATAATCTCGTAAGCATCCGCACCCGTCTGGCGAGCATACCACGCTTCCGATTCGCCTAACTGTTCACGAAACCAGCGAAGGGAAAGGCCGGCGCCCTGAGTGACTCCCATCACGTGCCATTTTCGCGGAACGGCGTGGCAAAACGTGTGAACGCGTCCCTGAGGATCCATCTTGGGACTATCCGTATAGGAGAAGATCACACCGGACGTGCCCAGCGTGGCCGAAGCAAGTCCTGGAGAAACGATCCCATTCCCCACGGCGCTGGCGGCCTGGTCTCCGGCGCCAGCTATCACCGGAGTTCGCGCCCTCAAACCCGTCAGTAAAGCAGCCTCGCTGCTGATGGCGCCGCTCACCTCGACCGACTCCCGCGCTACCGGAAGAATGGCACGATCAATCTGCAAGATTTCCAGCACTTCCTCCGACCAGCGGCGCTTGACCACGTCGAAGAGGAGTGTGCCCGAGGCATCCGAGACGTCAGTCGCAAACTCACCGGTGAGCCTGAGACGGACATAATCCTTGGGGAGTAAGAGATGCGCGGCCCGTTCGTAGAGCCGCGGCTCGTGATCACGAATCCAAAGAAGCTTTGGCGCGCTGAACCCTGTAATCGCCGGGTTTGACACCAGCCGGATGAGCCGGTCCGCACCCACGCGATTCGTAATCCAATCGCATTGCGGCTGCGTGCGCTGATCGCACCAGAGAATCGCCGGGCGAAGGACCACGTTGGCCTTGTCTAAAAGCGCGACACCGTGCATTTGGCCGGAAAGGCCGATGCTGGCGATCTCGGCGCCGGCGGCGCCCGACCGCTCGACCGCCATCCTCACGGCCTCGATGGTGGCATGCCACCAGTCTTCCGGATTCTGTTCCGCCCAGCCGGCCTTCGGCATCTGAATCGGCGGATGGCCCACGGTGGCTGCTCCCACCACATGCCCATCCGGGCGCACCACAATCGCGCGCGTCGCCGTTGTCCCGACGTCGATGCCCATCGTAAGAGACATAGCCACTAAATCCCAATTTGGACTAACCTGACTAAGTTACCTCAACGTCGTGAGATAAGGAAAGAAGACGAAGGGCAGTGTGTCAGTTTGCATTTGTAGCGGCGAGTTCAGCTCGCCAGAGGGCGGCATAAAGCCGCCTCTACATCAAACTAACCCACTAGGCAAAGAAACTGTTACTTGACAACCCAAAACGATGTTATATACTACCCCTGAAGTTTGTTAGGAAAGGTTAGAAACGTCTAACAATGCTGTCGGCCCGCAAGTCACGAAGCGAACAAAGAGCCCCCTCACCTGCGCGCGTTCAATTTTCCCCGGCCCGGCAGCCGTTTTCACGATGAAATGCCATGGTTTGGAGAGCAAAGGCGAAGGACAAGACGGGTCGTTTTCCGACTGGCCCGCGTGTTTCGTCTCTGCCTTGAGAGGAGGACCTGCAATGAGATCTGCTATCACCCGCTTAGCTATTTTGTTCGCTGCGTTGTGTGTTGCGGCGAGTCTTTTCGGACAGGCCGTGACGAGCTCGATCACCGGCACCGTCGCTGACGTATCCGGCGCGGTCATACCTGGGGCAACGGTGACCGTGAGCGATCGCGCGCAGGGCTTCACGCGCGTCACCAAAACCAACGGAGCCGGCAGTTATCTGGTGGCGGCGATGCCCGCGGGGACTTACACGCTGACTGTCACTGCCAAAGGGTTCAAGACTTACGTCGCCAGCGGAATCATCGTGTTGGCGTCACAAAAGATTCGCGCTGACGCGAAATTGCAGGTTGGGGCTGTTTCCACGCAGGTCACGGTGCAAGGAGCCGCCATCGGCCAGGTTCACACTCAGGATGCCCAGCTCGGTGGAACCATTACCGGAAAACAGATTACCCAGCTCGAGTTGAACGGGCGCAACTTCACTCAGCTCATCACGCTTATCCCCGGAGTGAACAATCAGACCGGGCAGGAGGAAGGCACGGTAGGTGTCTACGGGAGCGTGGCATACAGCGTCAACGGTGGCCGAACCGAATATAACAACTGGGAAGTGGACGGAGTCAGTATTTTAGATACTGGCTCGAACGGAACGATAAACGTTTATCCCAGCGTTGACGCCATTGCCGAAACCCGGGTCCTGACCTCCAACTACGGCGCGCAGTATGGGCAGAACGCTTCCGGTGCTGTGGTTGCAGTTCTTAAGTCCGGGACAAGCCAATTCCACGGCGACGTCTACGAATTCAACCGCAACGAGA
Organism: Terriglobia bacterium; assembly: GCA_030040995.1. Classification (GTDB taxonomy): domain Bacteria; phylum Acidobacteriota; class Terriglobia; order UBA7540; family UBA7540; genus JASHON01. The sequence continues at coordinate 9,674 of JASHOS010000089.1, forward strand.
TCTTCAACGCCCGAAGTTTCTTCGATACGGGCAATCCCGCGTATAAGAAGAATGATTGGGGGTACACATTCGGAGGTCCATTTTATATTCCTGGTCATTACAACACTAACAAGACCAAGACATTTTTCTTCTGGTCTCAAGAATGGCGCAGGGAAGAGGATCCCAGCACTTTTGTCAACCAGGTCCCCTCCAACCTTGAACGCGGCGGTAACTTCTCTGATGTTTGCCCGGGTAGCGGTTCGCCGGTAAATACGACTCTTTTCCCGGATTGCCCGATGAACCCTGCGACAGGCACCTACTTTCCGGGAAATATTGTTCCGATCGATCCAAACGCCAAGGCCGAGATGGCCATGATTCCTGCGCCGAACTTTGGCACTGGAGCGGAGTCGTATTACGACGCCACAGACTCGTTTCCGACCGATTGGAGTGAAAACTTGGTCCGCGTGGACCAGAATATGGGCTCAAAAATGCGCTTGATGGTCCATTACATCCACGATTCGTGGAGCACCGTTACCCCTACAACGCTGTGGAGCACAGGCAGTTTTCCCACAATCAATACCGATTTCGGCGGACCGGGCACGAGCTTCGTCACCCAGCTTACTCAAAACCTCTCCCCCACTCTTCTGAACGAGACGATCCTTGGCTACACTGCCGACCACATCATTCTGAACAACACGGGAACGTGGCAGCGACCTTCCAGCATGACGATGACCGGCCTCTTCGCCAACGGATTTGGAGGCAAATTGAGCGGCATCAGCATCTGCTGTAACTCTGCGTATGGCGGCGGCTTTGGCGAAGACCCGGGGTTCATTGACCCCGCTGCTCCGAATTACAACGCGAATCCCATATACACGCTACGCGACATGGTGTCGAAGATTTCCGGCAATCACAACCTCACCTTCGGCGCCGATTACATTGCCTACGAGAAGAACGAGCAGGGTGGAGGGGAGACTCAGGGGTTCTTGACGTTCAGCAGCACCGATTCTGCGATCAGCACCGGAAACGGATTTGCCGATTTCCTGCTGGGGCGGATCGCCAACTACTCCCAGAACAATCTTACGTCGAAGTACTACAACCGCTACAAAATTCTGTCTCCTTACTTTCAGGATGACTGGCACGTTAGTCGCAAGCTGACTGCAAACTTGGGCTTGCGAATCGAAGGTTATGGCACCTTCTGGGATCGTTACCATGACGAGTACAGCTTTGAACAATCCGCGTACAATCCCGCTGACGCCCCTGAAATCGATGTGACAGGGGCCATCACAGGCCAGGCCGGAGCCTTGGTTCCCGGCGTGGGCAATCCCTACGACGGCATGGTGCAATGCGGCGTTGGCGGCGCGCCTCCTGGCTGCATCAAAGGTCATTGGTTTAATCCCGCTCCACGTTTAGGACTTGCCTGGGATCCGTTCGGCCACGGAACCACAGCCATTCGCGCCGGATATTCGATCTTTTACGACCATACCAACGGCAACGAAGCAGATAGCGAGTCCCTTGAAGGCTCGCCACCCTATGTGCTGGATCCTACGGTTTACAACATCAATGGTTACGAAAACATTCCCAGCGCCTCCGGGTCATCCGCTCTTCTCTTTCCGCTAGCCGTGACGTCCATTGAGCCGCAAATTTACTGGCCCTACATGCAGCAATGGAACCTGGACGTTCAGCATAATCTGGGAAAGGATACTGTGCTGACCGTCGCTTATGTCGGAAGCAAGGGCACGCACTTAACGGACCAAAGAGACCTTAACCAGCTCGAGCCGACTCCCGCTTCGCAGAATCCATTCCCGGCAGGGCAAGGGCTCACAAGCGCCATCTGCAGCAATCTCACCGTCAATGGCTCTCCAACGGGAACTCCGGTTACCGGTCACGCCCTGACGAATTTGAATGTCGCCTGTGGTAATGTTGATCCTGACCCCTACAGGCCCATCACCGGCTTGGGAGACCTGACCTTCCTGGAGACGGAAGCGAATTCGGACTACAACTCGCTGCAAGTTTATCTGCGGAAGACCATAGGACGCCTGAATCTCAGCACTGCCTACACTTACGAGCATTCGCTGGACGACTCTTCCGATCGTTACGACGGTACCTTTGTCAACTCCTACGACCTAAAGCAGAACTATGCCACTTCAACTTTTGACGAGACACACATCCTTAGCGGCAGCTACGTCTACAACCTTCCGACGCTACACAATGTGAACGCGTTGGTGCGCGATACTGTAGGCGGGTGGGAGCTCACAGGGATCGTCAGCATCAATAGCGGAACCCCTTTCAGTGTAACTAACGGTGCCTACCCCGATAGCGCCGGCGTGGCGAATGGTATTGGAACGGGTTCCTACGCCAGTCTTTGCGGTAATCCGTATGCTGCTCCACCTTCTTACGTCAATCCGGGCAATATCGTTGGACCGACTCTCTTAAACCCGTCTGCCTTTTGCCAGCCGACCGCGTTAACCTTTGGCAATGAAACGCGCGACGGTTTTCGTAATCCGACCGAGGAAGACTGGGATACGGGTATTATGAAGAACTTTCCCATTCACGGTGAGCGGGCAAACGTTCAGTTCCGAGCAGAGGTTTTCAACGTCCTCAACACTGTCCGCTGGACGGGAACGAACAGCGGAATAAGTTGTTACGGCGCTAACTTCAACGCCAGCGCTTCAAGCTGCCTGGGAACCTACGACCTGTTCAATCCAAGCGGCGCTGGCCTCGGCCGGATCTTCCAGTTCGCACTCAAGTTCAGTTTCTAACGCGCCGCTGCCCTTCTTCAAACGATTAAGAGGTATCACAGCGCCCGGGTGCAGGCTTGGATGCTCCGGCACTCTACCATTGTGCCGGGCGACCCTGGCTGTACTGCCGCCAGCGGTTTCCTCCAGGCAACCGGGGCCCACGATCCTCGAATCTTGCAATTCGCTCTGAAGCTGGTGTTCTAGACGCGGCTCAATGCAGTTCGACGATGAATGCATCGGTACGGCAAGTACCGCTGGAAGGGCAGCCAGAACTGCCTCTTTGGCTGCCCAGACTCCAATCCCAATCTGTTCCGAAAAGGTAAAACTTACCGTCCTGAGAGACATCGCCGATCGGCACGGCCCAGAAGTTTGTGTTGAGTCTCGTATTGTCGTTTAACATCGCCGTACCCCGGTCATGCGCGAACCGCCATACTTTCGAGGGCCCTGAAGTCGCAAAACAAATAATTTCGCGGTCCCACGGGCGGGTTATCTTGAGCACAGGATTGGTGAGGACATTCTGCGTACCGTCGCCTCCCTTTACGATCGCGTCCACATAAGTGGCCGAGCAAACCGGCATCGTATCTGAAGGATTAGCGTCAGCCCACGAAAAATGGTTGTCGATCTTCCACTCCTCCGGGTGTTCGACGGGGCTGACCAATGGTCTCCAAAGTTTCATGTTCGACAAAGGATGGATCACAATATTCATGTCATCGACAAAACCCGGCTGATTGACGTAGTGAGCGTACCCCAGCGCGCCGTGGCCATTACAGTACCCTCCAACCTCAGGGTTACCCTGCCAGGGAATGCACGGCATTACGGTCGCCGTGCCAGGCGCCCAAAAATATTCGGTGCCCGTAAACGCTTCCACCAGGCGTACCACGCGGCCACTCTTGGCAATCCGGTCGTCATGAACTGTAAAGCCGGCGTTATTGGCAGAAGGCGGGCGCGCGGAGGACCGGTCGAGCGCCGTTGACTGTGTGTAGCTGGCACCGCCCACCATTCCTCGCGTGTTCTGCAAGGTCTCTTCTCCACTGGAAGGGCCGATATAAACGTTAAAGGGAACGCAGCCGGGCGAATTAGCATAACATCCACTATTGAGGGGCGGAAGAATCTGCGCGTCCGGGTTATGCACGGGAGGAAACTTAATGACCAAACTTCCGGTTGATGCGAGATGGATCGGCCCCACTTCCGCCGAAGGAGTGGTTTCTCCGAATGAATTACCCAGCCGCGAGTGCAGCGTAATCTGTACAAAATAGTTTCCCGGTGGAAGGTCTCCCGAGCCCGGAACAGGAGTAACCTGAGGCGCGGCGGGCGGCGCTATTTTCCCAACGCCGTTGGCTACAGGCGTTACCGGCATGCCAGTCCCTCCCACGGTCCCGCTTGCAGTGTGATACCAGTAGCACGCGCCGGCCCCACCGTTAGCCGACCGGTCGTAGAAGACCACAAGCCTCGTCGTATCTTGCGAATAGCCCCCGAACAGATAGGCAAATTTCGTGTCGTCTCCGCTGGAGGTAACCTCCCCTGTGTGCATATTCTGAGTTATTGATCCCTTGGGCAGGCCCGGGCATTTGGCAAAGTCATAGACGGGCTTGTACTTGTCCGTTGCAAAATTGTACTCGAGCAAGGTGGTGCCCCGCGTTCCATACAAAACGTCAGGGTTGGTGTAACTGAAGGTCGATCCAAACGGCAAAGCGCCGTGTGTGGCCACAAACCCCCGGTGTTTTCCCTTTATTCTCGTAACCTGCATGGTAGAGGCGTCAAGTTCAAACGGGATCTCGTAACCAGCCGAGCTCTCGACGAAAAAGCGATAGCCACCGTGTTCTCCAATAGTCGGATCAAACTTGCTCCATTCCGCCGTTTCGCCGGTGTCAGACGAATGAAAGCTAGTTCCCGTGAGGGAAGGAATCGTATTGGCATCCGTCACCCTCACCATTCGCGAGCCTAAATCCGGATCCCGAAAAGGTGTATTCACGGGAGGAGGAGCCATCGGTGTTTCGGGAACCACATTGCGGGTGGAATTCGCGCAGTAGTTGGGCGGGCCGCCACAATGTTCGCTGGAGCTGGGCGAAGCAGGGCCGGCAGCGCTCGCACGCCTGACGGCACAGAGAAGCAGCAGAGCGGACATGCTCATAAGAACTAACCGGCAAATTAACCTCATCTCAGATTCTCCCTTGAACACGCGTCGTGATGAGAGCGTGTGAATAAATCGTTTGCACCACCAAGGCACCAAGGGCACAGAGGTTGAAAACGAAACGCTTTTCTCCGTGTCTTAGTGTCTTTGTGATTAGGATGTGCCGATTCTTTCACAGCTTCTCAGAGCCTGCCTTGAAAATCGACCCTCTCACCCGGCGCTGCGTGCCGCCCTCTCCCCAAGGAGGCGAGGGCAGGTTGTTCTTGATGCTTTGCGGATGTCGTAAGGCGGCATGATTTACTGCCGTGCGAGTTGCGGATGGTCTTTAACCGCTCTTCGGGCTGCTGGTATTAAATCAGCAAGATCCCCTGCCATCATTCCAACGGGTCCCACGGTGCGCGCCGCCAGATCGCCCGCAAGCCCGTGCAAGTAGACGGCTGCCGCCAGAACTTCGCTCACCGGCCGGTCTGGGAACTGTGCCAATAGGCCGGCAGTGACACCGGTGAGGCAATCTCCCGTTCCTCCGGTGGCCATTCCGGGATTACCAGTGGGGTTAACGCTAACTTGGCCGTCGGGAGCGGCAATCAGCGTCCTCGCTCCCTTCAGGACCAAATGGACATGGTAATGGGTTGCAAATTTGCGTGCGACTTCCACCCGATGCTTCTGAATTTCCGCCGTGGAATGACCGGAGAGGCGAGCCATTTCTCCCGGGTGAGGCGTGAGCACCCGCACACGACCATCGGTCGTCAGTTCGTCCATGCGTCCACCAAAGGCATTCAAACCGTCGGCATCCAGGACCAGCGGAGCCGTAACGCCGTTTATCACCGTCCGGATTAGTTCCTGAGTTTCGGGGTTGCTCCCCAAGCCTGGACCGACGGCTAGCACAGATTTTCCGCCTACCAGAGCGTCCAGCGTGCCGTCTTCCAGAGCCCGCAAAGACAACGTTCCTGCGGGCGTTTCAGGAAGCGGCTCGGTCATCCATTCCATTCCCAGGGAAGCAACGATGGGGAGCGCGCTCCGGGGGGTGCCCACCGTCACCAATCCGGCGCCCGACCGGAGCGCCGATTTGGCTGCGAGGGCGGCCGCTCCCGCCTTGCCGAAAGAGCCCGCCAGTAGGAGGACATGCCCGTAGAGTCCTTTATGAGAGTCCATCTTTCGCCGCATGTTAACCCAAACCAAATCACCGGGGCTGAGAAGCCGCAGAAAAAGCGCCGGGTCGCCTTCGAGCGCCTCGGCCGGGGTGCCGATGTCGCAAACGCGCAATTCACCCACCATTTCACAAGCCGGCGGAAAGACCTGCGCATATTTAGGGGCGGTGAACGTTACGGAAGCGTCCGCGCGCACGCATTCACCGATCAAATCGCCCGAATCCGCTGCGAGTCCCGAAGGCAAGTCCACCGCCACACGCGCCGCCGACAACCGGTTGATCTGCTGGACCACTTCCAGCAGAAATCCGCCCAGGGGTTTCGAAAGCCCCGTTCCGAGCAGCGCGTCAACCACGAGAGAAACACTGTCGAGGGATGGCTTCGTTCTCTCCCAGGCCTCAGCTTCGGAAATGATCTCCGGCGGCCCGGAGGCATTAAGCCGATGGTAGTTTGCGCCGGCATCTCCCCGCAGCGCTCCGGGTTCAGCCATCAGTAGGACTCGGGGCCGCATCCCCTTTTCTCGCAGGAGTCTGGCAGCCACGAATCCGTCTCCGCCGTTGTTTCCGGCTCCGCAGAAAATAGCGATCTCGTGACGTTCTAAAGGGCTAAAGCGCTCAACGAGGAATTCCACTACCCGCGTACCAGCGTTCTCCATAAGGGTTAGAGAGGGCACGCCATATCGTTCCGTAGTTTGGCGGTCAATGGCTTGCATCTGTTTGGCAGTTAGGATTTTCACAGTATCACCCATCCGGGGTGCGAGGGCCGGTTTTCGAGGAAAGCCTGTGTGCGGCGCAAAGTCCTGCGCACCCGCAAGCGTCCAACAACAGCGTAGGCGCGAACCGGACCGAAGTGGCTATCTTACGACAAAAAGCGTCCCGAAGAAAATCCCTGGAGAGGCTTAACTTGCATACTTTTCAATAGCCTGGCAGAGACAAAACAATGATGCTTTGCAAGCAAGGTACGGCTGTGTTAGTATCCACTTGAAAACAATCATATTTGGCCGCAACGGATGGGAAAGGGGCTATAGGTTAGTTGGACGCGGGAGGCAGCTTTACACCCCAAAGCCGCCTCTAGGACTTTCGATTGGGGTTACCCGAGAACGGTCTCATTTTCCCAGGTAAGCTATTGATAAGAAAGCCGTAAACTGAGCACCAGTGTTCAGTGCTTTTAATGTTCGATTGAACAAAAAGTTGATGGCCCGCATACAGGACGGCGGCAAATGTGATGTGGCAGTCGCGGCGGCCGAGAGCCCGTCCGGCCCTGCCGAGGAACCCTCCCGTTCCCGCGGGGATGTTCATTGTGACCCTAGCCTTGACCTGGAAGCTGCCTACTTTGCCCGCTTTCTGGCTTATCTAAGAGTCGAGAAAGGCTTGGCCTCAAACACTATCGTCAGTTATCAACGTGATCTTTCAAAGTTCGCGGTTTACGCCCAGGGACGGGGCCTGAAGGTTGGGGTAACAAACCGGCTTGCTGTCCGCGACTTCCTCCAGAGCCTTTACAAGCAGGGCCTCCAGGCGCGGTCTGTAGCCCGGCACTTGAGTGCTCTGCGGCACTTCTTCCGTTTCCTGGTTCGAGAGCGAATCGTTTCTCAAGACCCCACAGCCGAGGTTGATTCTCCCCGGACCGGGATCAGCCTGCCCAAGTTCCTTGGGATGGCTGATGTGGAAGCGCTTCTGCAGCAACCCGATCCGTCAACGGCCATGGGCCTCCGGGACAAGGCCATGATCGAGTTGCTCTATGCAACTGGAATGCGCGTCTCTGAATTGACTGGCCTCAAGTTGGAAGAACTTGATCTCAAACTTGGGATTTTGCGGTGTGTTGGCAAAGGCAGTAAGGAGCGGCTGATCCCGGTCGGGAAATCGGCGTTAGCCGCAGTTGAAGTCTACATTCAGCGGGGCCGGCCGCAATTGCTAAAACGCGGCCGCGTGCCGCAACTGTTTGTAAACAACTTTGGTTCCCCGCTCTCCCGCATCGGCTTCTGGAAAATCCTCAGGAAATACGGGCGGACGGCGGCGATTGCCCGGCCTCTCACTCCGCACGTGGTGCGCCATTCATTCGCAACTCATCTGCTCGAGCGGGGAGCGGATCTCCGTTCTATCCAACTCCTGCTTGGACACAGCGACATCTCAACAACACAGATCTATACGCACGTACTGAAGGAGCGGCTGAAGCAGGTATACCAAGCGCACCACCCGAGGGCATGAGAAGCACGGCCTTCGTCCACAACGAAGCTTGCTCGATGAGCTAAGAAACGACGGGCGAGCGGGCGCAGCATTGAGCTTTAATTCGACGGGCCTTCATATGGGTGGGGAAAAACCAGGAAGTTGAAATGCAACTGCGCTCCACCCCTTGATTGCCGAATGCCATGAAAAATGAGCGACTATAACTTTCTTTTGGAGACTCGGCTCTCTCCACCCCAGCTTCAAACCTTAAACCACATCAGCAGGGTCGCAACCGGCATGGGCCTGAACCTTTACTTGGCCGGTGGCGCCGTCCGTGATCTGACCCTTGGCCAAGGCCCCATCCGCAACCTGAATTTGGTGACGGAAGGCGATGTCCAAAAACTCTTTCGCGCTCTGCACGGGGGGAAGGACCGCAGACCGTCGAAGGAGCGCACCCACTCCGCAGAAACCCAGACATCCCTTCCAATCCTCTATGCTCACTTTGACCCACGCCGGGAGGAAGCAGTCTTCTCCTTTGTGAACGGTGTCGAGGCGGGCATTACCCTGGCGAGGCGTGAGAACTACTCCAAGCCCGGCCGGCCGGCCGAAATTATTCCGGCTGGAATTTTTGATGATCTTCGGCAGCGGGACTTTGCCGCTAATGCGATGGCGATCTCGCTGCATCCCAACTCCCGGGGGCTTCTGCTCGATCCCACCAACGGCGCTGCCGACATTGAAAGTCGCGAGCTGCGTGCCCTGAGCAGCCGTACTTTTTTCGAGGACCCGTCCCGGATCTATCGCGTGCTCCGCCTGACGCTACGCTTGGGATTTAAAGTCAGCGAGCGAACCCAGACCTGGCTTGAGTCGGCTCTCCAGTCCAAGGCTTGGGAGCACATGACGCCGCAGCAACAAGGCCGCGAGCTTCGCGCGACGTTGCAAGAGGAAAGCCCTGCCCGCGTGCTCCGCGCCTTTGCTGGCCGCGGCGTGCTGGTGGGACTTGACCGCAGCCTGGCGAAGATTCACCTCGACCGCTTCGAAAAAGTCCGGCCCGTCGTTCGCTCCGTGCCGGAGTATAATCCCTTCGCTCTCAACTTCGTCGCATTATCGGAAAAGCTTTCCCCGGCCCATAAGAAGCGTTTGGCGCAAAAGGTGATTCCCGACCCGGCCACCGTTAAGCTGGTCATGAGCCTTGACAGCGAAGCCCGCAAGCTGGTGCGAGCTCTGGCAGGAGCGAAGGCGACAAAGCCCAGCTTCGTTTACCAACTACTGAGAACAAAGCCGCAGGACCTGCTCTATTATGTGCTCGTTCATTATCCGCAAGCCGGGATTCAGAAGCACGTAAAGAACTTTCTGTTTAAGTTCCCCCAGATCCGCGCGAAGCTGCCGGTGGCTGAACTCCAGGCGCTCGGCGTAGAAGCCGGGCCACGCTTTGAAAAGATCCTGGACCAGTTGTTCATTGCCTTGCTGGACGGGAAGCTCAAGTCACCCCAACAGATCACGAAAGCTCTTTATCAGTTGGCGGGCGCCGGACCCAGCGGGACGATCCGGGCGCCGGCGAACGACAGGAACCAGGAATCCGGACAGCCACCAAAAACCAAGCGGAAGCAGAGGCGCGCCTGACTAATGGTGTCCAAATTCGCCGAACCGAGAGCGGCTTTGCCACCCGCTGTGTGGAGAGCTGCGGCTTTCCGGGTAAAGGCACAAATTGCATATCCGTGCTGAGTGCGCAGGCTGAGCCTGCGCACTCAGCACGGACAAGGTTAGGGAGTGTCGCTCGCCTCCGGAAGGGCACAGCCCTTCCGCACAACAGGCGGCAAAGCCGCACATCTCCTCCAACGGTCTGAAGGCTAATTTGGAGAAACGTGTGCCTGACACTGCCCGTAAATTCCCGGCGCTGACATGGCGAAAATCGGCTGCTTCTCACGCTCCGGGGTTGATCATGACCGATTCTAAGCCGTCACGCTCCCGGAGAAACTTATGAAACCCCAATCTGCTTTTCTCGCATGTGCCGTTCTGCTGGCAAGCATGACGCCGGCGTGGGCAGCGCCGGTGAAAACGGCGATTGTTCAGTACCGGAGCGGCACGAATACGGCTGACGGGTTCCTGGCGCTACCCCGGTCGTCGGGCAAACATCCGGCGCTGGTCGTGATTCATGAATGGTGGGGACTGACTCCCTGGGTGAAGGAACAGGCGGAGAAGCTTGCGACGCAAGGTTACGTGGCGCTTGCGGTCGATCTCTACCACGGCAAAGTCACCACGGAGCCGTCGCAAGCGTCCGCCCTCATGCGCGGGCTCAATCGCGACGGCGCGCTCCAGGATCTCGAAGGGGCGTTCAACTACTTGGCTTCCCGCCCTGACGTGGACAGCAGCGAAATCGGGTCGATCGGGTGGTGCATGGGTGGAGGGTGGTCGCTTCAACTTGCGATGCACGAGCCGGAGCTCGCGGCCTGCGTGGTCAACTACGGCGAACTTCCCCGCACCCCGTCAGAGATTCAGAATATTCGCGCGCCGGTTCTGGGCAATTTCGGAGCGAAGGACCGGGGGATCCCGCCGCAGGCGGTCGATGCATTCGCCGCGGCCATGAAACGCGCCGGGAAGAACATTAACGTCAAGATTTATCCCGGAGCGGGCCACGCCTTCGAGAACCCCGACAATAAGGCTGGCTATCGTCCAGTGGCGGCGCGGGATGCCTGGCAGCGCACCATCGCTTTTCTGAACCACACCCTGATCACAAGCCCGTAGCGCCGGACGGCAAGATCCGCGGCTTTGCGTCGCATTCCTGACTGAAAAGGAATTTAGTTTATGGCCTCGCGGCATGCGCCGATTTCTGGCCAGCTCCACGCCATCCAGCACTCGCCTTTTTTCAACCTCAATCTCATTCTCTACGTGTGCATACCCGCGACCCTGATCCTTGCCTTTGGAATCGGCTATGCGATTCGAAGGCTGTTTCGCCGACTGCGAGTGAACGCGCGAACCCCTTGGGGCAGCCTGGCCTTGGCCATCCTTCAGGAACTGCCTATTCCCCTGGTTATCCTTCTGGCTGGCTACGCGCTTCTGAGAATCCTCGTGCTGCAGCGGCGCTACGAGCAGATGGGCGCAAAGCTGATTTTCGCTCTTGTCGTCGTCATGATTTTTTATTTCCTGGCTAAAGTGGTGATCGGGTTCATGCACCACGCCGCTTCGCGGGAACCCGCGCTCGAGCGCGTGACCCAGCCGGCGGTGTTCATCATCCGTCTGCTTTTCATTATTCTGGCAACGGTCATTATTCTGGAAAATCTGGGCATTCACCTTGTGGCGGTATGGACCACGCTGGGAGTCGGGAGCGTTGCCATCGCCCTCGGCCTTCAGGAGACACTGAGCAATGCTTTCGCAGGCCTCTACATCATGGCGGATCAGCCTGTGGTTCCCGGGGATTACATCAAATTGGATTCCGGGCAAGAAGGCTATGTGGTTCGGATCGGATGGAGAGCCACTTCGCTGCGCACGCTCGGAAACAACTTCATCTTCGTCCCCAACGCCAGTATGGCGAAGGCGGTGATTACGAACTATTCGAGGCCCGAAGAAAGAATGTCCCTTACGATTCCCGTCAGCGCCGCTTACGGCGCAGACCCGGGGCGGGTTGAAAGAATTTTGGTGGATGTCGCTCAACAAGCCGCCCACGCCGGCTTGGAAGGACTGCTCGCTCACCCCGAGCCGAGCGTGCGGCTCATTCCCGGCTTTGGGCCGTCATCGTTGGATTTTTCGCTGAATGTGCAGCTTCGCCGCTTTGTGGACCAGTACGTGGTGCAAAGCGAGCTGCGGAAGCGGATTATCGACCGTTTTTCGAAAGAAGGAATCGAGATGCCGTTTCCCACTCAGACGGTACTATTCGATGAAACGGCGCTCAATGCAATTCGAGGAGGGAAACCAAAAGTTGAATAACAGAAGTCAGAAGCCAGAGTTCAGAAATCGGCGGAGGGCAGCGCAGCGCGTCAATAAGGGCTCGCGCCTTCTCGTGCCTACTGCGGCAGGCGATTATTAATCCGAATAAGAACCTCGGCTCGCAGCAAGATATTGTTGTCGCGGTGACGCGCAAGCAAGGGCCAGAAATATGCCGGTGAGTCCTAAAAGCTGGCTGTGTCTCGGAAGGATGGCCGTGAATTCGATTTTCAGAGCAATAAGAATCGTGCTGGCAGCGGTGGTGGGAGTGATTTTCTGTCTAATGCCTCTGCTCCTGCCGGCGGCTGCGCCACCAAGGAAATTCGCGCTCCATGCCCTTTCATCGCAATTCTGGAAACTTATTCCGCGCCACTCCAAGCTTATCCGGGTGGCTACGGGTTTTGGCTTTACGGAAGGACCCGTCTGGGACAAACGCGATTTCCTCTATGTGAGCGATGAAGTTCAAAACAGGATTTACCGCGTTTATCCTAACGGAAACCGGGAGACGGTGATCGCTCTTGGCGACCCGGACGGTAACACCTACAACCTTCAAAACCAGCTTATTGATTGCGCCAGCGTCCTGCGAGCCATCATTCGTGTTACCTCGGATGGAAAGTACGTGATCCTCGCGGATCGCTACCAGGGAAAGCGGTTCAATAGCCCGAATGATGTCGTCCTGGGGCCGGACAAGGCGCTCTATTTTACGGACCCCACCCTCGACTTGCCTAAAGGGCAGAAACAGGAAATCCCATTCCAAGGCGTCTATCGACTTGGTTCGGACGGCGACGTCCGGCTCCTCACGCAAGACCTGACCCAACCCAACGGCTTGGCTTTTTCACCGGATGGGAAGCTGCTTTATATCGATGACAGCGCCCAACGCAATATCCGCGTTTACCAGTTCAATTCCGATGGAACCCTGTCTAAGGGCCGGGTGTTTGGCAGTGAAAACGACGGGCTAAACGACGGCGTTCCAGACGGAATGAAAGTAGACCTGAAAGGCAACCTTTATGTTGTAGGCGCGCGAGGTATTTGGGTGTGGGACCGCGAGGGGCACCATCTCGGAACTATCGTCATGCCGGAGCAGCCTACCAACCTCACGTGGGGAGGAGCGGACTATGGCGCCTTGTACATCACGGCCACAACGTCTGTCTATCGCATCCGGACTTCCTGCCGGGGCTTTGTACCTTACTTGGCCTATGCGCGGTCAGTGAACCTGTCCAGTGGGCATTCTGCCGGCGTTTCGCTTGAAGCAAAAGCATTCGCTGCCTACCGTGAAGGACGCCTGAATGAAGCACGCCCATGTCTTGAACAGGTTATCGAAAACGATCCGCACTCCGCGCCGGCACATGCCTTCCCCGGTCTGACCCTGGCGAGGCAGAATGACTTTCAGCATGGGCTTCTGAATCTCCAGCAAGCTTACGAAATTAATCCTGGCAATCCTGATTTTGCTTATGATTACTCAGTGCTGTTGCTTGAAGCCCAGGCCAAGCTGGAGGAGGCTGCTCGTTGCCGTCCACACTTCGCGCTCGCCGAATATCGCCTGGGGCAGGCTTTATCTCGGGATGGGAAGTCACGCCAAGCTTTGAGCGAGTTTGAGGAAGCAATCCGTTACAGCCCCGCGCTGGCAGAGCCTTATTACGACGTGGCTCAGCTCCGTCAGAGATTGGGCGACCAGGCTGGAGCTCGCGAGGTGCTTGCTGGCCCGGCTCGGCAGCATGCAGAAGCACGTTGCCGCTTCTGACCGGGATCTTCTTAGTTATGGCCCGTCGCCCTCAGACAGGTAACAACCCTTGACCTCGCGTGGGTAAAGTCCTAATCTAACGATGCAACGCCGCTTCCACGGGATAGGCATCATGCACGGCTGCGGGATATTGGGAAAAGCATCCGGGTTACAAATCGCACTTGCTGCTCTCGTCTTTTTTGTAGTCTCTCCCTCCCCTGCGCCAGGTTCGAGCGTACGGTGGTCAACTATCATCACGGCGCAAACTGTGCGCGATATGCTCTCCACCCCACGGGGCCGTGAGCAGGCGTTGCAGTTCTGTCGTCGCCTTCACATCAAAAAGGTTTACGTCGAAGTCTTCCGGGACGGCTACGAAGCGGACCTGGGGACACTCGCGACGGCGCGCAATTTCTTCAGCCGGGCTGGGTTAGCAGTCTCCGGCGCCGTCGCCACCACCCAGCTCGGCAAGCCCTCAACCGGCTGGAAGATTGTCGCCTGCTACACAGATCGCGGCAACCAACAGCGTCTCGCTAATATCTTTCGCGATGCCGCAGGGCTCTTCAACGAGATCATCCTCGACGATTTTTTCTTCACCGACTGTCAGTGCTCGGAATGTGCGGCGGCGAAGGGCAGCCTGAGCTGGCCGCAGTACCGCAAGAAACTGATGCTTCAGGTTAGTCGTGAAGACGTCATCCTCCCCGCCCGCGAGGTAAACCCGCACGTACGAATCATCCTGAAATATCCACAGTGGTACGACAAGTTTCAGGACCGCGGCTACGGGGTTTCTGCCGAAACCAAGCTTTACGACCGAATTTGGGTGGGAACGGAGCTGCGCGATCCCAGCTCTCAAGACTGGGGACACAAGCAGCAATATATGGGATTCTTCATTTACCGCTGGCTGCACGATATCGGCGGCCAGAAGACCGGCGGCGCCTGGTTCGATCCGTATGGAACAAACCCGACATTCTATTTGGACCAGGCCTACGTTTCAATTCTGGCGGGCGCACCGGAGGTTTTGCTCTTCAACTTGGGTAGCCTCGATTCCCCCCAGTACTCCGGCCAAGTGAATGCCCTCGTCAGCCGCGAATCCAATCTGGTTGAGCTTTCCGGACTCGTGAGCGACTGGCGGGGGATTCCCGCATATAAGCCGCCATCCAGTGATCCGGGTACAGAACCGGATATCTTTGATGAGATCGGTATGCTGTCTGTTCCGCTTTTGCCAACTTCGACCTTTCCGGCACAAGCGCCTGTCGCATTCTTCGCGGACTACGCTCTCACGGATGCGAACTTCGTTCCTGAGTTGGCAGAATTCCTAAACCGCGGAGGGACAGCGTTCATGAGTGAGGATTTAGCTCATCGCCTCAATCGAGATCCGCGCCTTCCGGGCTCCCAACACCTGGAGCTGGAAGAGGGCAAATACTTCAAAAGTATCGGCGTGGAACATGGCAGGATTATCGTTGTATCAGATGCCGTGCTGGGTCTCACTTATGTAGATTCCAAGGATCGCATCGAGCAACCCACTCCGTCATTACGCGCTGCGTTGTTTTCACTGCGCGAGGCTGTTAGGAATTATGCGCCTGTTTCCCTGGATGCTCCTCCGCGTGTCGCGGTATTCCCGATGGGCAGGCGCGTGGCGGTTATGAATTTCACTGAGCTTCCGGTAGCTTGCCACCTTGCAGGCCCTGGCGAATCCGGTGCTCTTCTCAAGCAGGTTTTCTCCACGCCCGGAGCTTCGCTGGCCGGCGACCATAAGAGGCTGCTGCTTCCCCCGCATGGATTGTTGGTCGTTGAGCCCGGAGCAACCTAGAGCCAATCGACCTCTCCGGTGCTATCGGCAGCTCTCAGGCATTGGCGAGAGGAGCACTGCGCAGCCTGGTGCCGGCCAGGCTTGTCCAAATTAGCTTTCAGATCTTTCGAGGCGACGTGCGGCAAAGCCGCTCTCGGTTTGGCTAATTGGACACCATTGGGTGCCGGCGATCAATGCTGTAGTTTCAGTCACCGGTACGACTCTTAAAACCCGGATGTGACAGGGTGCGCCAAGGAAAAGAATCCTGACAAACGAGAGCATGGCGTTTGAGAGCCCCAGTCCCCAGCCGCCAAACCCGAAGCAAGGGAGGCCCTAACCTATGGATCGACGAAGTTTCTTTATGTTGCCGGCCGCTGCAGTTCCTGCTCTTCTGACGGGACAGGCTGGGCCGGCCGTGCAGGATCCCGTCGAAAAGGATGTACCGCGGACGACTCCGACCATCGCCCTTAATCATCTTGGCTTTCGACCGGGCGTAGGACGAAAGATGCTCGTGGTGCGAATGACGAGCGCAAATCCGCCGGATCGCTTTTTGCTGCGCGATATCGGATCATCGAATTTCCGCTTTATTGGGGATTTGACTTCCACGCGTGGAGACCTTGGTCCCTGCCTGACAGCGGATTTCACCGACCTTCGCCGGGAAGCCATTTACCAGATCAATGTAGGTGATGAACATTCAGTTCCTTTCTTCATTCGCGAAGATGTCTGGCGCCGTACGCTGCCCAAACCCGTGGGCTATTATCGCTATCAACGCTGCGGCGTTGATGTTCCGGGCGTTCATCCTATTTGTCACCTGGATGACGCCCGGCGCCGGGACAATGGCGAGCACGTGAACGTTGTCGGGGGATGGCATGATGCCGGTGATCTCCGCAAGTGGATGGATGTTACGATGCTCAATGCCATTGCGCTGCTGAACCTGGTCCACAACATCGCAAATCCCCGACCCGGTGATCCCACACACGAACAGGTCCTCGACGAAGTGTGGCACGGCAACCGCTATTTTCTGAAAATGCAGGATACGGACGGTAAGATCTGGCATGACACCGCGGGAGGCGTGAACGGCGACAACAGCGACAATCACTGGACGGATAACATCGTGGGCACGCCTGACGACCGCTACATCAACACACGCAAGATCGAAGAAATGGGTGCGACCTTTGTCACACTCCAGGCATTGGTAAACCAACGCTTTGCGGCCTCCGATTCGGCCTACGCACGGCTTTGCCTTAGGGCCGGCTTACGCGCATGGAATGCTTCGGCACGTCAGGGTTCTACGCTCGCGTTAGCCTGGTGGACTCTCGCCGCTTGCGAGCTTTATCGCGCTACATTCCAGACTGAATACCGCAACGAAGCAATACGCCTGGGCCGTGATCTCATGGCGCGTCAGGCCACGGCGTTTCTGGCGGACCAGCGCGAGATTCGGGGGTATTGGACGGAGGGCAAGCAACCGTCAGAAGATCCGTCTGCGCCTCCCCAAGTTCGGCCGTATTTCAATGTCGTGTTTCCTGCCATGCCTGCCTACGCATTGTTGGAGCTGCACGAGCTGTTTCGAGACGCTCCAGACCGGACCAGGTGGAACGACGCAGTCCGCATGCACCTGGATGAGTACCTGATCCCAATATCGCAGCGTAACCCCTATGGGATCATTCCTTCCGGCTTGTTTGTGGGCCAGCCGACGCCGGAAACATACAGACCTTTGGCAGGCCAGTTGACCTATCGCTACTTCATGCCGGTCCGGAAACAGTTCTGGTGGCAGGGCATCAATTCGCACCTCGAGAGCTGCGCTCTTCTCGCGGCCCGTTTCGCTGTTCTTGAGAAGAATGCTCCGGGGGCGGGGAAGCAGTATGCGGACCTTGCCTATCGCCAGCTTGAATGGGTGATGGGCGCCAACCCGTTCGGCGCTTGTATGATGACGGGCGAAGGTATGCGGAACCCTTACCCACATTCCCGTTTCGTGGGTCTCATACCGGGCGGCATCATGAATGGGATCGCTGGCAACGCGGAGGATCAGCCGGTGCTGGACGAAGCTTACGCCATCGACTGGCGTACGAACGAGTATTGGAGCCCGCACGTCGCCTATTATCTGTGGTCGGTCTCGACACTGGAGATGTTGGCCTAGGAAATCACACCTATCCTCTTCCCACAAGCCGCGCTTCTGGCCGGACCGGGTGCCCGCGTGGGGAAACTTCAGAAGATGCCGATCAAACCAAGTTGCTACGCGGGGCTCCATCTGGCTTATTTTCGGCCGAGCAGCCTGATTTGAGCCTGGAGGGTGCGGCTTTGGATGGAACTATACTGAAGGAATTGCGGAGAGTCGATGTTGTTGTTTACCACGTACGGGTTGTGCCGGTCGGTAAGATCATCAAAACCAGCGCGCACATCCCACTTGAAACCGAGTAGGGAAATTCTCCGTTCCAGCGCCGCGTCGATCGAGAAATAGTCAGGCATGCGATAGGAATCGGGGAGGCCCACCAGTTCCTGATTCTGATTGAACACGCTGAACGGAAATCCAGTTCGCCAATCAAACGTGTAGGCGAGGTCAAAGCCCTTGATCAAAGGCACCAGTCCCCAGGAGAGCAGGCGGTTTGGCGCATCCCAGGGTAAAGGGCCCCCTCCTTGAGGCCCGAAAATCGGCTCTTCCACGTTGAAATCCAGCACGGCGTTCGAGCGGTCCGCAGATCGTACGTAGGAGACCATCACGACGTTCCCTCGCTTGAATGCCCGCCGAAAAGTAGTTTCCACCGCGTCATAACGGTCTCTGTCCAAATCCCTGAGCTCATAGTTGCCGTTGATCTCCGCCGGGTTGAAAGGTTCTACGCCGAAATATGCCCAGCCATCCTCTTCGCTTTTTTGCACATAATCGGCAAGCAGGTAGAGGGAGCCGGGGAGCTTTTGTTCCACTCCGGCGCTCCAGTTCAAAACCCGCGGTTCTAGCAAGTGGGGTTGCAACTGGAAGGAAGTTTCTACCGGCGGTCCCGGCTGGAGTTGCCCCGTGGCGTTGTAGAAATAGTCCAGACGCTCTCCGGCCATCGGCTGAGTGATGAGACTCAAGTTCGTGGCATCATTGTATAAGCCAATACCTGCCACGAGCTTCGTTCCCCTGCGCTCGCTGGGCATGAAGGTTGCAGCGAGCCGCGGCGAAACAAGGGCATCGTGAACCAGCTCGTCCCAATCGAATCGCACTCCGGACTCAATCAGAAGCTGGGGCTGGGGGGACCACCGGTCCTGTGCGTAACCGCTCGCCGCTTGATCGTGAACCGAAAAGGCCTGGGTTCCAGCGAACGTCACTCGCTGGAGCGGCTGGTGGCTTTCTCCCTCGATCAGAAAAGGATTGCGCGCGTAGGATTGATTGTAGGTAATTTGATAATTATCAGAGCCAAACTGCAACAAATGTTTTCCGAGCCTGTCCTTAGCGGGCAGGTAGACGTTGGCGATTTCCTCGGCTCGTCCTGCCGTGTCGTGAGCAGCTTCAAAATAGCTTCCGGTCACCGATCCGGGGAGCTGAACGTAAGGTTGATCGCCCCAAGGGAGACTGTGACCCTCGACCTTCATTGCCGCGATGCCCACTTGCAAATAAGTCTGGTCCCGAAAAAAGATCTGGTCCTGGCTCGTTAAAAGATATGTGCTCTCGCCCGTATTCAGCGTCGATTCGAGCGGCTCAAACAGGGAAAGACCTTCATGAGGGGAAGTAAGATAGTTCACCAGGAAGCTCGTGGTCAGAATATTGGACGGCGTCAGGTTCACTTGCGCTTTGGCGAGATTGCTGAAGCGCCACAACGTGCTCTGATCACCTCCGGGCGGGAGGCCGTTGACGATCGAGAGATCGTATTCTCCGTCGAAGCCGTCCATGAACCATGCCTTTCCCCGGCTCAAAGGGCCCGAAAAAGTCAGGCGCGGCGTCCAACTGCTTAGATGAATGCCCTGCTGATCCTCCGGAGTCGGGAGAAAGTTGACGCCTGCGAAACGGTAGTGATCGTCGCCCATGTCTGATTCCAAAGCGAGGATTCCGCCTGAACCGTCGCCATACTGCACCGGGTAACGGCTGTCCTGGAGGTTGATGCTTCGGAGCGCTTCAGGCGCTATGCGTTCGTTGAACTCGCCCGTAATCGGATCGGTAATATTGAATCCATCCAGTTGATCGAAAGTTTGGCTGGAGGCGGAGCCGTCCACATGGATTTCGCCAGTGGCATCCTGCAGCACGCCCGGAAGCAGAGGCAGCGCGTAGCGGAGATCGCGTGGCACGGTATAGGGAAGGTCAATGATCTCCCGGCTGTTCAAGCTGGAACTGGAGGAAGTCTCCTCCGGATCAATCATCGGCGGAGAGTAGACCACCTTCACCGATTCTGCGATCTTCCGCAAATGATTGAGGGTGATCTTCAGGTTCCCGGTTGTGCCCACGTTAATTTTTGCGGCGCTCGCCACATAAAATCCTTCCTTCTGCACGCGAAGCTGATAGACGCCAGGGACAAGGCCAGTGAAGGTGAATTGTCCGGAAACATTAGTTTCTCCTTGCGCGCCCCGGCCGCGGCCGGTTGCGGGAGTGAGGATGACATGAGCAGAAGCTACCGGGGCACCGGTCTCAGAGACAACCTTCACGGCCAGGCTGGTTTTAGCTTGGCGTGGGGCAGTGTGAATGGATTCACTTGGCAGGCCGGGTTCGACAGGATGGGCTGGCAGCTGCTGTGGCGGCGAAGATTGCGGCCTGGCCAGTGCGACGTGCAGGCTGCCCGCAAGCCACACCATCGCAAAGCAAATCGTCAATCGGCTGTGTCTTCGATCCCCGCAAGAGTCACAGGCCGGCTGGACCATCTTGACGACCATCAGCCTATTGTCCCTCATCCAGGAGGCGAAGGACTAGGCCTCTTACCGGTTTGCGGATCGCGCGCAGCTTGCGTGCGCGTTACTCGGGTTGATGGCTTCTTCCCCGCGTTGGATGGACTGAATGATGCCGTCTTTGTCTATGATAAACGTAACTCGCTTCGCCCAGCGGATGACAGGCATCAGAACTCCGTACTGGCGCGAAGCCGTGCGGTGAGGATCACTGAGCACGGGAAACGTAAGCCCTAACGATTCCGCATAAGCCTTATTCCTTGCCTCGCTGTCAACGCTGATGCCGATAACTTGTGTATCGATGCCCTCGAACTGGGGGATGTCCGCCTGATACGCCTTCATCTCCCGCGTACAACCGCTGGTGAAAGCTCTCACGTAAAATGCCAGTACAACGGTTTTTTTGCCGCGATAGTCCGCGAGCTTGACCTGGCGCCCATTCTGGTCGTAAAGGTCGAAATCTGGCGCCCGGTCACCGGGTTTTAACGGGCCTCCCTGGGAGTTCGCCATAGATCCTCACTCGTACACCGATGTGTCGCCCCGCCCACTACACGCCGGGACCGGGATCGCGCTTTGGAAAGGCAGGGCCTGAAGGAAGGGTCTCAGGAAAATCGAGCTGATAGCGGTAAAGAGTCAATGGGCGCGTCAGCTCCAACTGAAGACTGGCGCCTCTGCGCAAGAATATTTGCCGGCCGCGGCTGGCAAACACCTCGATGAGCCCCCCGAGGGCGCCACCAGCGGCGCCGGCGGCCACACCCGCACCGGTATGGCCGCTGCTGATCCCGGCAATGCCGCCAATGCCGGCGCCTTCGCCAGTGGTAACAGCCACCGTCCTGGCATCCTTACCTTTGTCGCCCGCGCCCTTGATCTTTGATTCGCTGGCGTTGAACGTTTCGTCACCGCTTCCGGCGAAACCCGCGAGCGTGCCGCTAAGGGTCTTGGTGAAGCCACTCGGTAGAATCATAGAATCAAAGCGCAGACCGAGCATGGCGCGCCGGTGCACGTGCCCCGGGCGAACCACTTCGGTGATGGTCCCCTCCACGTAGGTGCCGGACGGAACCACAATCCGGTTGGCTACGTCCACGGGATAGACCGTTTGGCAATAGATAGGCTGGCCCACGTACGCCGTCCGGGAGCTGATTGCGCTGACCAGCTCCAGGGGAATTTGCGTCTTTGCAGGAACAACCAATTCATCTCCAGGTTGAGACGGGCTTGCCACGAGCTGACGGGCGTTCGATTGGGCAGAGGAATTTACCGGTAGGAGCAGCAAAGCAACGCCTGCAACAGGAGCAACCCAGCATCGCGTTAAAGCCATCGGCGACACCTCCTCTGTTACTCCGCGACACTGGGCATTCTGCGCCCTTGCATGATGCGTCCTGCTTGCCCACTATACGGAACGGCCCAAATTGTAATGCCGCCTTCCAGGGCGGCACATGCCGGTCCCCCAGCGAGACCGGCGCTACATCCCGGCCCTCATTCGTTCACACAGACGAGTGTATAGGTGGTTCCCCCCATCGCTCTGCTGATCTGATCCCGCACTTTCCACCGCTTCCCGTCCAAGTCGTATACTTGCGCGTACGAATCGAAAAGACCGTCCAGCCGCGCCTTCTTCAGAACGGCTTCCGGGATTTCCCGCGTGTCCCCCGGCTTCCAGTCTTTCAAGACGTTCAAACCGTCAAAAGGATTGCTCATGTTCTGTAGCGAGTTCCTAAAGAGGCAGACTTCGAAAGGCACGAAGTCTGCGCTACCCTACCCCACCCCGCCGGCGCTGCAAGTTTTCTGCTTCCTCCAGAGTCCAGGGCGGAATTGCTCCCGGCCTGCTCGCCACCAACGCGCCAACGCGGTTCGCGAAGTCCGCAATTTCTGAGAGGGGCCAGCCGCGATTCAATCCGTGAATGAATGCCGCTGCAAAGGCATCACCCGCGCCAATGGCATCCACCACGTCCACATCATAACCTGCCGCTTCAACGAATTCACCATCCGCCAGCGCCACGCATCCTTGCGCGGCACGAGTGACGCAGACGCAATCCCAGCCAAAGCGGTGCGTGTAGTGGCGGCAGAAGTCCTCCAGACTGCCCTGGGTGCGATCGAACATCTCATCGACCTGGGCAGCCTCGGAGTCATTGAGCTTGACGACGCCGGCAACCGCCATCAAGTCTTCTACGAGCGAAACGTCAAAACAGCCGGCGCGAAGGTTCACATCGTAGAAAACCCGCGCCGCACGACGCCGCCGGACGAGCGTCTCGACCACCGCCCTTCCTTGCTCGCTCATCTGGAACAACGTCCCAAAGTAAATCCAATCCGGCTCTTGGCGAAGCAACTCGCCGGCTTCGGCGTCCGACACCTCCGCGAAATCATACGCGGCCGGACGACAGATGGTAAAGGTGGGTTGCCGAGCAGAATCGAGCCTGACGGAGACGATCCCTGTCGGCGTGGCGCTGATTCGCCGCACGTACCGGGCGGAGAGGCCCATTTCCGCCATTCTTTCGAGAATGCGGTGGCCTCGAAGGTCTTCGCCCACCGCGCTCACAAATCGAACGGTGTGCCCCAGCCGCTTGGCGTGAGCCGCAAAATTGAAGGGTGCGCCCCCCAGGTGTTCCTCTTCGCCGACCACGTCCCACAAGACTTCGCCAATACTGATGATCGTCACACGTCAAATATCCAGGTTTTCAACTTCGAGGGCATTTCCTTCAATAAACTGCCGGCGGGGCTCGACAGAGTCTCCCATCAGGACGGTGAAAATGGAGTCTGCCTCGACCTGGTCTTCGACTCTTACCTGAAGCAGCATCCGGTTCTCGGCGTCCATGGTGGTTTCCCAAAGCTGGGTAGGATTCATTTCCCCCAAGCCCTTGAAACGCTGCACGGTGAACGCTTTCTTGCCGGCCGCCATCACGTGGTCAAGGAGCTCTCTTCGCTCCGCAATCGTAATTCTGTCTCCATTCGAAGCAATAACGAACGGAGGTTGATCGTAGGTCCGCACACGCCGGTGAAGATCCAATAACCGCTTGTAGTCCGCGCTGGAAGCCAGCTCCCAATCGATCACTCTCTCGCCCAGTATCTCGCTCGAAATCGTGAGGATATAAAGGCTGTGTTCTTCGTCCAGTTTGAGGCTGGTTTCCAAGCCCGCCGACTTGAGGTCCCGCGCGACCGCCTCCAACTTGGTTTTCTCCTCAAATTCAACCTTTCTCCCCAATTCCGCCTTGAGCATCGAGTTTATGGGCCGCGCGTCGCCGATGCGCTTTTCCAGTTTTTCGAAGAGGTCAACATACTCGGCGAGCGCCATGAGAAAGTTCGTCAACTCGCCTCCCTGAAGCTTAATCTTTCCACCACCCCCTTCAACGGTGTGGTCTTCAGTGGCGCGCCGCATGACTTCGCGCCGGAATTCTTTTTCGTCGCGGATGTAGCGCAGCGTCTTGCCTTTTTTGATCAGATAGAGCGGGGGTTGCGCGATAAAAACGTGGCCACGTTCCACTAGCTCCGGCATCTGCCGGTAAAAAAAGGTCAGCAGAAGGGTTCGGATGTGCGAGCCGTCGACATCCGCGTCGGTCATAATGATGATCTTGCTATAGCGGAGCTTGGCGACGTCGAAATCGTCTTTTCCGATGCCGGTGCCGACGGCGGTGATCAAGGCCCGGATTTCCTCATGGCTGAGCATCTTGTCAAACCGGGCCTTTTCCACGTTCAAAATTTTTCCCCGCAAGGGAAGTATGGCTTGATAGCGCCGGTCGCGGCCCTGTTTTGCAGACCCGCCCGCCGAGTCTCCCTCCACCAGGAACAACTCGCAACGCTCCGGATCTTTCTCCTGGCAGTCCGCGAGCTTGCCGGGCAACCCTCCTGAATCCAGCGCCCCTTTGCGCCGGGTGAGCTCACGCGCTTTGCGGGCCGCTTCGCGCGCTCGCGATGCCTCAATGGATTTGGCGCAAATTTTACGGCCGACCGCCGGATTCTTCTCAAAGCTCTCCATGAGCTTCTCGTAAACGAAACTTGCCACAAGACTCTGGATGTCACTATTCAGCTTTCCCTTCGTTTGCCCCTCAAATTGCGGCTGCGGCAGCTTCACGCTGACGACAGCGACCAGTCCTTCGCGCACGTCCTCACCCTGCAGATTCTCTCTAACGTCTTTGAAAAGGCCTTGATTCTGTCCAAACTGGTTGATCGCCCGGGTAAGCGCGGAACGGAAGCCGGATAAGTGCGTACCGCCATCAACCGTGTTGATGTTGTTGGCGAATGAGAACATGGTCTCCACATATCCGTCGTTGTACTGGAGCGCCATCTCGATATTCACTTCGTCACGGGTCGCTTCCGCATAAATGGGAGTAGGGTGAAGGACGTCCTTATTCTTGTTCAGGTGCTTGACGAATTCGGCGATCCCGCCGGTGTAATGAAATTCCGCCTGTTTGCTGCTGCGCTCGTCTTTGAGCCGGATGGTCAGTCCTTTATTCAGGAAGGACAGCTCGCGGAGGCGCTGGGCCAGCGTGTCATAATTAAACTCAACCGAAGAGAAAATTTTGGCATCCGGACGAAAGGTGAGCTTGGTGCCGCGGCGCTCCGTCTTCCCCGCTTTCTTGAGAGGAGATTTGGGAACGCCGCGTTCGTAAGACTGCTCCCAGGTATAACCGTCGCGCCAGATCTCGAGGTCGAGCCATTCTGAAAGAGCATTGACCACCGAAACGCCGACACCGTGCAGGCCGCCGGAGACTTTATAGCTCTTGGTATCAAACTTCCCACCGGCGTGGAGAACGGTCATCACCACTTCGGCGGCCGACCGTTTCTCCTCCTTGTGGAAATCCACCGGAATGCCCCGGCCATTATCGATGACCGTCACGGAGTTATCCGAATGGACGGTCACATCGACGCGGTCGGCAAACCCGGCCAGCGCCTCGTCAACGGAGTTGTCAACTACTTCCCAGACGAGATGATGCAGGCCGACTTCGCCGGTCGAACCGATGTACATGGCCGGCCTCTTCCGCACGGCCTCCAAGCCGCCGAGCACCTTAATGCTCTCCGCATCATATCGCTCGCTGGCGTCGGCCACGACTTCGACCCCTTTACCAGCTTGCGGCAACTCGCTTTCTACTCCCCGGGTCAGACTCACTCACCATCTCCAAGTTTGGATTTAAGCTACGGCGGACGCCAGAATTCCTCTAGGCGAGACGTTATTCGGAGCACCTTAAATTTCAGCGCACCCTGTCTCAGGGCACAGCTTTATCCGTGCGGAAGTGGCGGGGTGGCGCTTGTAGCACAGCGTTCGCGGTATAACACCGCGGTTTCTCGCCGCCTACCAACCACAAAGGCCACACGGACGGATCGGAAGACCCCTCCTGGAATCCCCGCCTTGAAAACGGCTGCTCGCCCTCTTTGGGGGGTACTGTTTCAAGTACTATTGTGACCCGAAACGGTAAGTATTTTCAAGTGGTTGCGTGCGTTTGGAGGTTGCCCGCCAGTCTTGCATTCTTGAACTTGAAGTTCTCAATTCCCCTGATCTATAGAAGGTGGATCGGCAGTGCTCAGGCAAACATCTTCACGATGGGCCAGGCAGGTTTCTGCTCGCGGATGTGAATCGGTTCTTACCAACTTAAGCTTGAAGAGCGCCTTGGTCGTCAAAGCCTTCATGAGAGCCGCGCCCATCTCAGGGTCACGCACGCTCGAACACGGATAAATTCCTACAACCGTCACGACACGAGCGGAGAAACCACTTCCTTCACGGGCGACCTTTGCAACTACGCCAGGGCCGCCGACCTTTGCGGAGTCATCCATTCCCGGGACGTCGACCGTTAGGGGGCAAAAGCAGGCGGCCGCGGCGTGACAGGCGCTCAAGCCAAAGGGGATGCGGATGCGTAACCCCAGCATTGATGAATATCGCGTCGCATTCTCCGGGATCGAATTCCGCGCCATCTCCCACGTGAACGGAGACGTTGGTATAGCTCAAGAGATTCTCTCTAGCTCGAGCTGCCAAGCCCGGATCTACTTCGCTGGCTGCCACCCGCCCGCTTGGACCAACGACCTCGGCCATAATCGCGGTGTAATAACCCACGCCACAACCCAGATGGTAAACGCGGTCGCCAGCCTTTAGCGCGAGCGCGTCGATCCATCGAGCCAGCGCACTTGGCTGGCCGTTATTCAAATAACGATCAGGATAGAGGGCAACCAGGACATTGTGATAGAGGTCTTTTGGATTGTCAGTGGCTACATAAGCCGAGCCCGGCAGTCCCATGTAGGCCATCGAGGCCATATCCGGCGTGGCGATCTGCCAGGGCGCCGGTCCCATAAACCTCTCGCGTGGAACGCGAGCGTAAGCGGCGACAAGCGCAGCCGATTCTACGCGCGCTGCGACTCTAATTTCGTCGGCATAGAAAAGACGCCAATCCTCAAGGGTCATAGTACCGTTCAGTATCTCACCGCAGCAGGTTCAGTGGCAACGCTACTGTCACTTAGGGCCCTTGGCCATGAAAGTTCATGAAAATGGCCCCGGGCCGCTAGAATGGGGAGTTGAAGCCGGCGGCTTTGTATCTGGGCATGGCTTCAGCCATGCCCAGATACAAAGCGGCCCGAGGGCCAAAGCATTTTCGAGGCTACTGTTCTCTCCCGACCGACACTTGAGAATCCGCGAACCTCCTGCCGCTCATACGCGTTAAGATAGGCTCGATGCTGTCATTCCGGGGAGATTATTTTTCAATATGAAAAATGGCAAAACGGTTTTGGTGTTGGCGATAGGCCTCTTGCTTTTCAAGCAGGTTGTTCTGGGCGCGGGCGACTGGCCTACTTTTGGTCATGACCCGCAGCGGTCCGGCTGGGCCTCGGAAGAGGATACGCTGAATCGTGGGAATGTCGCTGGGTTACAACTCCTGTGGACGGTGAAGCTGACGAATGAGCCGAAATCGCTGACCGCGCTCACCGCCCCGGTGGTGGCGGATGGCGTGACCACTGCGAATGGAATCCGGACCGTGGTTTACGTGGCCGGGAGCGCCGACGAGCTTTACGCGCTCGATGCGAGGACGGGCAAGGTGATTTGGAGCCACACGTTCGAGAGCTCCGTCCTGCCCAAGGCTCCGGGCATGTGGCTGTGCCCGAACAATCTCAACGCAACACCGGTCATCGACAAGGACCGCGGCCTCATTTACACGGTTGCTTCCGACGGCTCGTTCTATGGCTTGGAACTCGGGACCGGCGCGATCAAATTCGGGCCGGTTCCCTTTGTGCCACCTTACTCCAAAGACTGGAGCCTGAACTTATCGAATGGCATTGTCTACACGTCGGTATCGCAAGGCTGCGGAGGAGCACGGTCGGGAATCTATTCCATTGATGCCAGCAACTCCCATCATCCGGCTATGGAGGATCTGTTCAGTTCGAAGGATGGTTCGGCGGGAATCTGGGGCCGGGGCGGCGTGGTGATTGGCCAGAACGGGCTGATCTACGCTTCCACGGGAGATGGCGCATTCAACGTCGCGGATGGCGAATATGGCAGCAGCATTATTGCCGCCAGGCCAGGCAGCGTCAAACTGGTCGATTACTACTCGCCTTTGAACCATCATCGGCTCACCCAATACGACCTTGATATTGCGGCGTCCAGCCTGGTCTGGTTTGCTTACCGCAACTATGATCTGGTAGCTGGCGGTGGGAAGGAAGCCGTGCTGTACATGTTGGATGCCAACAACTTGGGTAACCGCGACCATCAAACGCCGTTATACGATCAGAAGATCGCCAATGACGACCTCGAGTTTGAAGAGAAGGGAATCTGGGGTGAGCTCTCATCCTGGCGCGACTTACAAGGGAACACCTGGCTTTCCGTTCCCATTTGGGGACCTGTGTCGAAGCATGCCCCGGAGTTCCCAATCAGGAACGGACCTAACCCGCACGGAAGCATCATGGCCTTCACTGTGGTGATCGACCCAACATCCAGGAAGCCTACACTTATACCGCGCTGGATTTCGGGCGACTTTGACGTTCCGGAGCCGGTGGCGATAGCGAACGGCGTTCTGTTTGCCTTATCCACCGGCGAAAACACTCAGCAGACGATTGGCGCCAAGGTCATCTACCACGGCCAAAAGACCCTGACCGACCAGCAGCGCAGCCAACACACCCACAATGCTGTCCTCTATGCGCTCGACTCCCAAACAGGCAAGGTCCTTTATCAAAGCGGCGATACGATGAGAAGTTGGGTGCATTTCAGCGGGCTGGCGGTTGCCGATGGCATGGTCTATGCCGTTGACCACAACTCGAACGTTTACTGCTTTGGACTTAAGTAAGACCCTGCATTGCTCAGGCTGTCTGAGTAACTTCACAACCTTGGAACTCATCGTAATACTGCCATAGGGTATTTCCATGAGTCTTTATGCAGAATTTACCCGATACTAAGTAAACAATACCCACTTATTACATTAAACCCCGCCCTTTAACTCTCTGGATACACAAGGTTAGCTCAAAATGCCTGATGGAAACTAACCTGCCTTACCAACGGGCCGAGGGTGCCAATTGCTCACGAAAAGCCCGCCACGATAAGGCCCCGCGCCTCAGCCATAGCCTCTCAGAACGGCCTCTGAGTTGAGGTAGACAGCAGCATCCCTCAGCAAGGAGAAAAAACAAGGTGTTGTTGGTCAGCCGTCTGGAAGTTTTTGGTTCTCTGCAACTTACACAGGCTAGAGCTCTACAAGTCCGCTTGGGAGGAGTGTCAAATGAAACAAGTGTTTGCATTCTTGTTAGGTCTAACTATGTTTAGCTTTGTCAGCCCACGTGCTTCCGCGGACTGCGGGTTCATGCCGACGCCATGCGCGCCAACGGGCCGCAGTCCCGTGCAGCTTGGAAGCGCGCCGAGCGGTAATGTCGACGGCACCTGGACCGATAAGGGGCCGCAGGTGAATGTGCCGTGGGTCAACGAGTTCGGCGAGCGCGAAGTGCGCGCCACAGATGGCATGATTCCAGGTGGAAACCCTGTGGGCGGTGGCGTTATTGGTCCACGCACTTGGTGGACCAATTATTGGTCGGTTTACGATTCCTCGATCAACGGCTACTACTTCTACGTCCCAATCGCTACGACAGGCGAGAGCGGGGGCACAGACCGGCTCTATATCCTGAATCCGCAGACGATGACGGTATCGACTGTGTGCTCGACTTGGTCCAACTGCGAGATGCCCTACGCCGGATCGTGGAGCACCGAGACGCCAGGGCGGATGTATTACTCGGCGGGCGAAGACCTTTGCTCCTACGACTACGACACGCGCTCCGGCTCTGGGACGTGTTCGGATGGCGTGGGAACGCTGGTTTTCAAGTTCAGCACCTGCCCGGATTATGGGAAGTATTATTCCGGTGGCATTTACCTGGATGGCGTGTCCTTTGCCGACAAATTGCTTGAGGCGAGCTTTGGCGCAACCACGATGGCCACGTACGACACCGGGACGGGAAGCTGCTACTGGTGGAGCACGCGCTATGGGCTGGTGGGCGGCACGGACACGTCCGCTGAATCGGCCTCGCTTGCCGTAGCTGATCCACCGACGCTGCCGAGCAGGTCGCTCACAGCCACAAGCGGGGCGGGCAGTGTTCCCGCCGGGACCTACTACATCGAACTGACGCGGGTGACGGAGGGTGGCACCGCGGAATCCCAGCCGGTTTTTGAGACCACGCCTTCTGCTCAGCGGAGCGTAACGCTTACCGCGGAGGGCGAGATTACGATCTCGGGGCAATCCGTCCCCTCCGACTTTTATACCGACAACTGGGATAACACCTGCAACGTCTATGCAGGCACGAAGAGCGGCGGTGAGACTTTACAGACGTCATTCCAGAGCTGCTCGGATACGATCACGCTTTCGCGCTATACGACATCGGGTGCCCCACCTCCCACGCTGAATGGCGGAGGGTTCGGGCTGCACGGCTCAGCGGCAGGTGCAGGACCGTGGTTCACTGCTGAACCGGACACGGACGGCGAGGTGAAAGGGAAGGGCACTACGGCGTACGTGCTCTGGAATCCTGGCACCGCGAATACCGTCGAATGTATCACTGAAGGTGACTACCCCTGCGAGGGCCATGAGAGCGTTGGTTCTTCGAACATCTTCTATGTGATCTATCAGCCTCCCACGGGCGGCGTGCCAGCGCAGTACGATGTGGGACTTAGCCCGAACGCCGATTCTTCGAGTTCGAATTACACGCACCTGATTCCCAGCGGGCCTCCACTTTACAATCCCTACGATCCGAATGTGGAGTGCAATGTCGCGGACACACACAACACCTGGACTTACGACGACCAGTCGGACACGATGCCCGTGGTCCAGAGCTCATTTGTTGACAGCTTCGTCGGCCTTGCGAGTGAAGACGGAACGGTAAGCGTCTCGGAAGGCTCAACGGCGGTAAGGGGCAGCGGAACGTCGTTCAGCGCGTCTTGGGTCGGGAAATACATCTGGATTGGGAGCGAAAGCGGAGCTGGGTTAGGCGTGGGGGCGTGGGCGGAGATCGCAGCGGTTGGCTCCGGCACGTCGCTTACGCTTTCTGGGGACGCGCCGCTCGCCGCCAGCGCGTCGAGCTTCTATCTTTACGATTACCCGGTGATGGAGAACCATTGCGCCTGGGACCATGAAATTGATGCTGTATCGCCGACCGGCCGCGGAACGGTGTGGCGGTTCGCCCATAATCGCGCCAGCGGACTGCAAAATCAGCGTTCGAATACCGATTCGTCGTACCAGGCGCTTTCCATGCCGGTATGCTCGCCAGACGGCAAATACTGCATGTGGGCGACGGATTGGGCGAACTCGGACGGCCAAGGACAGCTTGGGACGCAAACCGGGATGTGGCGGGATCCCTCTCTTGGAAATCCGGCAGGCGGCTGCTACAGAAGCTGCGCGTGGCGGCCGGATACCACCTACGCTCAGTACCAGGAAGTGATCGACAGCCACGGCAATGAAGAGATGGCGACCGTGGGCGGAACGAGCGGGAACGCCGAACCTTCATGGCCGACCAGCGTGAATGGCAAAGTGACGGACGGCGACGTGACGTGGGAAATGAGTCCTGGATGCAATACTGCGCAGAGCATTTCCGCGCCCGTCGGCGGCCCGACCGACGGCGACGGAATGTGCCGGACGGATGTATTCATTGTGGAGATGAAGTGAGCAGCGCCGGGACTCGGGCCCGGGACTCGGGATTCTGGAATGAGTGAGCGGTGAGCGAACAGGATTCCAGCTTCACTGAATAGGGACGTGCCGGCAGGTCGTGCCGCGCAGCCCATCGGCAGCGGCGCGAACAGCCCGTCATACTGAACGCAGGGTTGCTACGGCGAGCGTTTTTGCTCGCAGTGGGTTTTCCTGCCCAACGGCTCCGCGGCCAATCCAACCGGCAGTTCATACCGGAAAGCAGTCTAATTTCACGTGCTCCGCAGGCGACCCTGATTTCAAACGGCTTTCAAAGAGGCAAAATTGAGATACCTCGAAACTTCCGAGTGACTGGCCGTGCTGCTGCGCCGATAGAGCTTCGAGAACCCGCTGGGGCCGGGGCTGCTTAAACCGGGCAAGCGTGAGATGCGGAGTGAAGCGCCGGTTCTCCGGCGGATAGCCGAGTTGAGCCATCGCGGCGTCGATGCGCTGGTGGAGGCCATCGAGAGAGCCGGGACCTGCTATCCCCGCCCAGAAAACTTGAGGATGTCGGGCGCTGGGGAAAAAGCCAAAACCTCTTACGTCCAGGACGAACGTCTGGCCCCCTGCACATTCTTTCAAAGAGCTTATCACCCCATCCAACTGCCTCGCGGAAACTTCACCCAAGAACTTCATCGTCAAGTGAATGCCACCACGGGGCGCCCAGCGGATGGCGGCGTGATCCTCCGGATGCGCAGGAAGCTGGCTGCGGAAATAGGCCTGCATCCGCTCAATCTGATTCTGGATTTCTTCGGGTACCTCAATGGCAACAAAAGCTCTCATTGGCCGGCCGCTAGATTCTAAGCTCGGCAGGCCGCATGGCCAGCACTTCGCGGCGGCCCGAGCGCGTGAGAAAGATTTTCACACTGGCGCCGGGTAGAAGCTTCTCGATTTCACGGTTGGTGATTGGGGGATGAGGAAAAGTCCGCTCGGCATCAACCTGGCTCCGGGGCGAAGCAGGCGACTCGAGCCACCACCGGCGCTCAATACCCGCTGCCAAAAAGGGCTCCCGCAGGATGCAGTAAAAGACGCCGAGTGGCGCGAGCAGCGAATAGAACAAGCCGAGGACGTTCGGGAGAGACTCCGCTGGAAGGAGGTCGAGAAGATTCCAGCTCAGCACCGCGGTAACCGACGCAGGGGGAATTTCCGGAAGCTGGCGAAGGAAGTCCGCCGTGAGAAATAGAGGAGTCTTTTTGGAGCGATCCCAGAAACGGGGGTCTGCTTCCAGGGCAGGGGTGATTAAGTCCGCGACGTAAACTTTTGCGCGCCGGTTGAGGAGTACCTGGAGGGTGGCCGGAGAAACGGGACCGCAATCCAGGATTTGTGGTTGCCGCACATCCTGCAGGTGCTTCCAAAGCCATTCAAGGCCTTGACTGGGCACCGGCGCGCCCGTTCCCGGCTGGGGAGTCCGGCTTAAGGCTTTCTGTTGGCTGGTCCACGCCATGGGTCGCTTGCCTGGGAACGAGCGGGAGAAGGTATGCTGCTCCCGAACGCTGCATTGCGCTCTTTCGTGGCCGGCGCGAGACGCGCTCCACGGCTGCCTTCACGAAGCGCGGGAAAGCGCCGCCATTACATTATGCAGCAGGAAGCTGGCTCAGGCGCTCCAGGTGGACACAGCGGCACGAGAGTGAGTGGCGGCACTGCTACTACTGGTACTACTCTCTTCTTCGCGAAGAATCTCAATGCTTCCTTTGAAGTAGGCGCCTTCTTCAATGGCCACGCCCATCGCTACCAAATCGCCCACCACATTGCCCGTTTTCCGAATTTCAATTTTATCCCGGGCGTTGACCTTTCCGCTCAACTTTCCGCCCACTGACACTTGCCGGGCATTAATATCAGCCTTCACCTGGCCATGCTGTCCGATGGTGACACAGTAGTCCTTCAGATTGATTGTTCCATCGAACTGTCCTTCGATGGTCAAATCTTCGTCTCCGGTCAACTCTCCTTTAAGCACCATGGAACTGCCTAATAACGTCTGGCGCTGGCCGGATGAACTCGAATTCGCGGTCTTCAGTATAGTTTCGCTCATGGGTTTTTCCGATCCTTCAGTGAAATAGGTTGGAGTCACGGGAGTAATTGGTCGTGGCTCTTCTGGCGCCGGGGCAGGGTCAATTAATCCGGGCAAATCCTCCCAAGCTTTTGAAGTTGCCTTCTGAGTTGGAGCCTTCTTCTCTTTATCCCGCCACATAAGCCGTTCTTATCCTCTTCATTTGCCTGTACTCCCCTCCAGAAAATCACCTATAAACACCTAGTTAATGCATCTTAGCTCTATAAATCGCGAAGCGCAATGAAATTATTTATAGTTTTGCTATTAACTTCAATTCGTCAGAAGCGGTAGTTGGTGGAGAATTCGACGGCATTTCCTACGAGGCTTCCCAGGGACTGAGCGAAGTTGTAGTGAACGTACCGGAGCGATAGCGAGGACCGCTCGCCGAGGCCCACCGTCAGGCCGGGGCCGAACTGCTCCGCCCGCGTGAACGGCTCGTCCTCGCCGGTCTGCTGCACTCCTATCGCGGCTGTCAGATCGTAGCCAAGGCGTTTCCATAAATGCCCCCCGGCTTCCGCGGCAATGAAATGGCGTTGGTAGAAAATGGGATTGAAAAAGCCCATAAAAACGCCGCGCCGCTCGCCAGCATAACCCATGGCCAGACCGTCGTAGCCGAGAGCGAGCGAGGAGCCTCCGGCGCGTAACACTGTCCGCTTCAGCGCCAGCGTCGCGCCGCTGCCCGAATCGCGCCCGTTAGGCTCGAGCAAGGCAGCGCCCAAGCCGTTGATTGTTTGGTCGTAAACTGAAGAAACGTCCCTCTCATGGAAAAATGTGAGGCCCAACTGGGTTCGGGAATCAAAGTCATAGCGAGCTCCCGCTTCAAGCCGCGTCATTCGAGCCCCGAAGCGGGCCGTGGTTGGCGTGTAAGTGATCGCAGAACGCGAGGCCGTAAGGTCCGCTACGAGCTTAGAGGTCAAGAGCAGGCTCGCGCCGATATACCCCACGGGAGTCATGCCGACACTGCGAACCGCTACAGGGGGTTGCGCGACTTCGAAGATCTCACCAGGCCCCATTCGCGCCACTCCGAAGCCACCGCGCACCGTGACGCGGCGGGAAAGCCGCGTCGCCTGCCCGTAGAGAACTTCCTCCGGCGCTGCAGCACCCCGGATTCCACCGGCAGGACTATTGGTGGGAGTAACGTCCGCCAGAACGTAGGAGCTCGTTTGCGGAAGAGCATTGAAGCTAATTCGCGTGGATCCGCCATAGGTGTTGAGGTCTTCGAGCGTCGCGCCCGGCATCAAAGCGCCCGAAGGCGCGAGAACAGGGTTGCTGAGAGCGACCTCCCGCGCGTAATACCCGAAGGTTTGAAGACTGACTGAAGGCTGCGCGCCCAACTGGCTCCTCACCTGCTTGACTTCTTCGTTGTCCGGACTCAGCGCCGACGCCTGGTCTAGCACCGCGAGCGCAGCTTTTCTCTGGTGCAAGGCGGTTTCAATGCGAGCAAGCAGCAAAAGAGCGTCGAGGTCTTTGGGGCGCTCGCGCGCCAGATTCCTGGCGAGGGGCAAGGCCCATTCGAGATCACCAAGATAGTAGTCGATTCGCGCTGCCCCGTAGAGCGCATCCGCATCCTGAAAATTTTGGCCCAGGAGTACGTTGTATGCTTTCCCCGCCTCGAAAAATCTGCGCTGCCGCAAGTCGAGATTTGCTAAATCGAGCCGGGCCTCCCGGTTGTGCGGATGAGCGCGCAGAAAATTCATCAGATGCTGGCGCTCATCCGTGTCATCATGGAGGCGGAGATCGAGCCGGATAATGGCAATCTGATATTCCGCGTTCAGGGGATACTCACTCGAGAGCCTCTGCTCAACTTGCAGAGATTCTCTGAACTGGCCTCCCCAGTCATACGTCTTCGCCAGATTTTCAAGCACGATCCTGTTATCAGGCGTTTCACCCAGCATGCGCTCATAGATCGATATCGCCGGCCCGTATTGATGGTTCCAAGCCAGGAGACTCGCCAGCTCAAGCTGCAAATCTTGATTGTGAGGTTCGGCCAGAAGAGCTTGCCGCACCAACCGGATCGCCTGCGCAAAATATTTCAATTGGGCGGAAGTCTTGACCAGTTCCCTGAGGGCATCCTCGTCTGTTGGGCGGGCAGCCAGATAGCTCATGTCATAGCCCAGGAAGGCGGCGGGCGGCGCCCCGGGCCGGGGGCGCATCGCTTTCCATCGCTTGAAATTGCTAGCCTGCGAGATGGCGGAAAGACCCTCGTCATTCGCAATGTCCGCCGGACGGATTTTCGAAAGCCGCTGAAATAGCGTCCGCGCTTGAAGCAGATGACCGGTCCATAGGAGCACAAAAGCCGAGCCCTGAAGCGCGGCGTAGTTTCCCGGCTGCTGGCGGAGCACTGCGTTATAGGTTAGGAGAGCGTCCGGGTAACAACCGTTCGCGGCGAGCGCGCCGGCCAAGCCGAGCTCTCCGCCCACATTACCGGGATCGAGTTCGAGAAGCGATTGAAACAGACGCGCGGCGTCGGAATAGCGGCGCGCACGCACCATCGCTTCACCCACCAGGTACAGCA
Source organism: Terriglobia bacterium (assembly GCA_030040995.1). Classification (GTDB taxonomy): domain Bacteria; phylum Acidobacteriota; class Terriglobia; order UBA7540; family UBA7540; genus JASHON01. The sequence goes on from JASHOS010000089.1 coordinate 45,771, forward strand.
CGCCAGGCTGGCTCCTTCCGTAAATCAGAAGTTGCTGGTCCGGAGCGCGGCTCGTGGCAGGCTCGCGGCAGGCCGTGGCTTCAGGCGCAACTTGGTTTTCCCCCGCCGGGAATTGCGGCTGAGCTTGCTGGGCAGACTCTACCGGCGCGGTCTCGAAATTGCCAATCGCCCGATTTTCCGGCAAGCTCTGGCCGTCCGGCAGAGTTTCACCGGGATTTGAGAAAGCCAGCATCCCCACCGGCGTGAGCAGGATGGCGAGCCCCAGGGTGAGCATCGCCTCGATCACACGAGCGGCCGTACGGACCACTTTTGGACGCACTGCTTCGCTCCCCTCCTCCATACCTGAGTGTGTCCCACATCTCTTGCTGGGCTTGTGAGTTCGCCCCTTTGGGGCTCAAGCCATGCACTCCCGGTGTTCGGCGAAAAATATGGAAGACCAGCGGTCCCCGAGGGAGAGGGCAACGGCTTCCCGCAACTTTGGTTGCGGCCGAGCTGCGCTATCACGCTGGCAAGTTTCTGCGCCTGTTAACAAATTCACTTACGAAAAGCCGCAGACTTCGAATAGCACGGAGTCTGCGCCACCCGGCAGCCGACACAAAGCCGTGCCCGGTTATGCCGCACTTGCGCCGGCTGTGTGGGTCACCTTTTCCCACTGATTAAAACCCATCAAGAACCGCGCCAAGCCTTGAACTCGGTAATAGAGAATGAGCTGGCGGTAACCAAAATTGTCGATCAGGGCGCCGGCCAGTAGCAGATAGAGATCGCGACGGCGCGGATAGCGCCGCGAAGTAAGTTCTTCCAGCAACACCGCGCCCACGGATAGCAAGGCGGCATACAATAGACTCAGCAAAACAAGCGGCACATAGAAAGACCACAACGCCAGGTGAAGCAAGAACGCCACAGGAACGGCCAGATAGCCTAGAAACTCTACTGCGGAGCCCAGGCACTCAATGTAAAAGTGGAAAGGAAAACTGCACATCCCAAGAACGCCGAACTTGGGATTGAAAAGCATGTCCGCATTCAGCCAAAGAGTTTGACAGAGTCCGAGCTGCCAGCGGCGGCGTTGCCGCGCCAGCATGGAAAACGAGGCCGGGCATTGAGTCCAGCACACGGGATCGAAAGAGAAGGAAATTTTAACAAGCTCGTGGCGCCGTTCGGCGTCGCGCTGAAGTCGGACAACGAGCTCCGTATCCTCACCCACCGTCGAGGCGCTGAACCCTCCCGCGCTGATAGCGTTCTGGCGGTGAAAAACGAGCATGGCGCCGGAGGCAACGAGGGTTCCGCGCATCAGGTTCCACCCGGCCCGCCCGAACAGAAAACTCCGCAGGTACTCCACAACCTGAAGACGCTCCATCCAGGAACCAGGCAGTCGCACCTCTTCCACGCGCCCTTGAACTACCTTGCATCCGTTGCGGATGCAAATCACACCGGAGCTAACGACGACGTTCCGGGTGGAGCGAACAATGGGTGCCATCAGCCGCAGTAATCCGTCAGGCTCGACCAGCGAATCTGCATCCAAGGTGCAGACATATGGCGACCTGGAAAAGTTGATGCCCGCGTTGAGGGCATCAGCCTTTCCCCCGTGCTCTTTGCTGATGACAGTCAGATTTGGGAATTCGGCGCTGGAAAAGATTGCCGTCACTGCGGCCGTGGCAATGGAAGCCCGATAGATCAGATCTGCCCGAGTGAGATGGAATGCGCTGATGAGCCGGGCCAAAGTGGAATCCGTTGAACCATCGTCGATCACCACGATACGCAAACCGGGATAATCGGCGTGCCGCACGGATTCGGTCGTTTCGATGATGGAATCTTCTTCGTTGTAAGCAGGAACGACGACCGTGAGCGGGGGCAGGGCGCCCAACTGGCGAAGGTCTTCCAGCCCTTCATACGCTGCCCGTCGCTTGTGGAGTATGGCGAACGCAAGCGAGATGAACATCAGCACCGTGTAGATGCCGTTCCCGGTCCAAAAATATGCAATCGTCAGCACGTTGAACATGTCGAGCAAGTGCTGAGCGACTGTAATCCACGGTGTCATTCGCCCCTCCTGGACAGCAATCACAATCGATTCATTCGTGGGACCTGTGATCCAAGCTGTAACGTATAAGCTTCAGGGGCTCTATGGCCCTCCCGAAACTCCGTCCTTCGCCATCCGGTTAGCCGCCATCGTTCGCGCGGATGGCGTTCGCCCCATGTCAGCGATGGCGTCAGCCATCAATTTTTTCGCCTCGTATCCGGTGAGAGGCGGGGACTCCGCTTGCGCGAGCCGACCGGAAACCCGCAGCTCTTCCATGATCTGCTCGCGAGCGTAACGGTCTTCCGTCTCAAGGAAGGCGGAAAGAAGCTGCCGTGGCCCATCCTGGCCTGAGCCGATGGCCTGAACCGCAGCTTCCCGCACTCGCCAGTTTCGATCGGTCACGCACGGCAGCAAATGGGTGACGGCGCTTTCCGCACCTCTTTGCTGGCCAAGGGCGCGAACCGCATGGAGGCGAACGAACCATTCCTGGTCGTTGATCAGCCGCATCAATTTTCGGCGGGTCTTGGCATCTTCTCCATACCAGCCGGCAAGGTCTGCGGCGGCAGCGCGGACTTCCGGGCTTTCATCCTCAGGCAGGCGATTCAGAACGAGTTCGGTAAGTTCTTGGCCGGTCTCGTTCGCAAGCCCGGACGCCCCTCTCAACTCTGCGTGGGCAGCGGCAGCCATCTCTCGCAACGCCTGCGACGTAAGGACGCGAAGCCGGACGTTGGAATCCTGAAGCAGCGGCATAAGCTGGCTCGCGAGCCGGAGAGGGAAACGAGCGAACGCCGCCTTCAACACGCGCTCGGGAGCGGCAGATTCCGGGAAAGCAGCGGCAACCCGCAGTTGCTTGACTAGGCAGGGAAAGCTCGCGGATTCACCGAGCGCGGCCAGCGAGCGGATGGCGACTTCCCGGACGTCTGGACTCGGGTCGTCCAAAGCTTCTGCAAGTACCGGCCAGCTTGGCTGATAGCGAATGCGGCCGAGGTTGTCAATTTTTTTCGCGCGCGCTAAGAAACTGAACAAATTGAGACGGCCCGCAAGATTCCGCCATGAAAATTGGTGCTGTGCGGAGAGACAGATTGCCCGGGGTTGCACCTGTTGCCACGCCTGCACCAGCCCTAAATCCCTGGCGAGCCTTTGACGGACCTCCAGCCCATGTTTCCACCCGTTCTCCGCGACCAGAATCGATGCGACAGTTGCGGCTCCTCGGTTTCTGAGCTCCTGCCGCAGCAGATTCAGACCCGCCGCATAATCCTGAGTCTGACCGATTAGCCCTTGCAGAACCGATTCGACCCGGATGCGGCAGCGTTCACGTTTGCGGGTCTTCCGGTCCGATTTCACCCTTTGGCCGACTGCCGCACACGCCAGGACGACAACGCCGCCGAAGACAGTGACGAGCGCCAGACACACTGCATCAATGAGCTGATTCGCGGGCAGCCACATCGCGCTGAAAAGTAATTGCCAAGAAGCCGTGAGTTTATTGCGCCGAACGTCTTGGGATCGTTCGCCTGCACAGGCGGTGTAGCACGCCGATTTCCCTTGCTCAGGCCCCGGAAAGCGATTTAGCACCGGCGTGCTGCCCGCACGTTTCGTTCAGCGGGCTGCGGCCCTGCGATTTCCCACCTTTACGGCCTGAACAATATACCACACGCTATCGTTTATGCTTTAAATATTTTTAGTCCAAGTCGGCGGCGGCGTCCTATATGGCACGTAGAAAGCTGGGCCTGAGTCGAGGTCCGCCCAGTATCCAGTACTAAGGCTGCGAATTCGCGGGTTAATTCGGCAGAGACCAGATCTGGTTCGGCTGGTTGTCTTCGCAGGGCCGCAGTTCGATGGGTTGACGCCCGTTGTTCAGACCGGCGGCACTCAGGCACTGGTGGCTGGCGGCGCTGATCAGGTTTCCCTTTAGCGTGTACCTCCATTGCTGGGAGCTCGCGGGACGGCAGGCTTGCATTACCGGTCTGCCTTCAGCAATGGCCAAGCAGTATCCGCCGGAGGAACGCAGGGCGCCGGCTGGAGTAACCGTCCATCTCTCCGCGTCGCCGCCGCAGGCCTCAACCCGTCCCGGGGCAGCCAGGCAAAGGCTGTAACTCTCGATATCGTGCTGATGCGTGGTGGTGGTGGTGATCGCGCCGGTGCGACCAGGACTACCGCAGGACGCGGAAGGGCGAATGCGCCAGATAAGGGTGTCATGAACCGCGACTTCGGTCTGCAGAACGGATAGTGCCGGTTGTCGCGCTCCGCTCCAGAGGTTCGTTACTTCCAGGCGGCATTCGGGTTTCGTCGCGAAGCCGAAATCGGCGGGATGAAGATCAATTCGCACCGGACGAGCTCCACGGTTCAGTACCGCGACTGCATCATCGCCGCCGGCGAGCGGCTTAAACAGAACATCAACGACCGGGCTTCGGCGCACCAGTGTAGCCATCCGGCCGAGAGAATCCTGATCCACCGCGATAACCGCCCGGTTGCCAAGAATGGCAATTGCCTGAGGCCGAAGCTTCCCGATGTCAGAGCTGAGGATCAGCGGCGCGGACATCATGGACCATAGGGCCATCTGGCTGCGGGTTTCCTCCAGGCTCATGCCGCTATCCCCGCCGATGATGAAATCCGCGTCATTCCAATTGCCGGGCTTCTGGAACCGGCCAAGCGGAAGGTTGTAGGCGTAATTCCAGAGCACGCTACGGAAACGCGAGCGGCCGGGGTTGTTCACGTCGTAGTTGGCCATATCCGAGCCTTCGCGCCACAGTTGGCCGTAGTGGCGAACCCAGCTCAGCACGTTGTACCATTGCGGGGTGCCCTGGAAGTATGCCGGAGCCGATTCCGAGAAAACAATCGGGCGCCCCACCGTTCTCAGCGCCACGTTCTCGGCGGCATAGGCCACCCGGTAGGCAGCATTGTTACCGCTGGCTTCGCGGGAATAGACGTTGCAGCCATCCAATTTGAGATAATCCACGCCCCAGGACGCGAACAGCCTGGCATCCTGGACAAAATGGTCTTTGCCGCCTCCACTTGGCTGGCCGCTACCCGCAAATCCGCCGCATGTCGCGTAGCCGGCATCCTCATAGATGCCGAACTTCAGGCCGAGCGCATGGATGGAGTGTGTGACCGGCTTCATGCCGCGTGGGAAGCGCTGCCGGTCCGCCTGCAGGTTGCCGCTGACATCGCGGTTCTTCTGCATCCAGCAATCGTCGATGGTTACGGTGTTATAGCCGCGCGCGGCGAGACCTGTCTTGACCAGTTCCCGGGCGTTGTCGAGAATGGTCTGCGCCGTGTAGCTGCACTGGTAATGGGCCCAGTCGTTCCAGCCCATCGGCGGAGTCGCAGCCAGCAACTTCGGGCCAGCAGCGGGTTCGCCGAGGCCGGGAACCGCCGCGCTACAGAGAAGGGCGAGAAACAGCAAAATGCCGGACCATTTTCGCTTTGAAGGGGCAAGGGGCCCGGTGCAACTTCCGCCGATGACTGCGCCGCCCACACGCGGAGCGTTACGGCGGGGCACGATCACCCCGATGCAGTTAGGGCTAGTCATATGGTGACACCTCAGTTTTGGGGCTCGTAGCGCGGGTCCTGCAAGGCGGGACCGGCACCTGGAGTTTCTATATTTCGAACGCGGTGGAACACACTTTGTATGGACGCGGCTTGCGTTGAGCCCTGCAACTCGCAGACTTGAAGGCCCGAAGGGGCACTCTATCATGGACCTGGGCAACGCCCAGGAGATCAGGTCTGCCTTGCAAAAACGAGCCCTGAAGGGCGACCTCAAGCCCACTCAATTCCACGCGTGGGCAACAGGAGCATCTGCGATGGTACGCCCTTTCAGGCTTCAGTTCTACAAAAAACAGTAATGCCTCTCGCTATTCAGTGATCGCGAGGGCGCTTCCGTCATACTCAACCGTTTTATCCGCGGGTTGCGTGACGCTGAGGCCTGTTCCATGACCCGCGGATACCCGAACAATACTAAATACCCGGCGCACAGCCATGCCCGGAAAGCTTCCCTGGCGCTGGCCCAAGGTGAGCGTTCGGGTAGCATCATTCCAGTGGATGGGGACGGGAATGAGGCAAAAAAATATGTCTCGGCCTTGAAGGGGTCGAACAACACTTGGGCCTGTCGGCAGGCAGGCATCGGAACTGATTTCGCAGGCGTTCCCTACCTCAAGGCGGCAGCTTCGCAGCCGCACTCCAAGGCAATTCAGGCGAGGCCTGCTCTGTTAAACTAATCTCTATTCTGTTTCCGAGCATGAGAAACCTGCTGATCACTACACTCTTCATTTGCCTGCTTCCCTCCGGCCTATAGGGCCAGCAGCCTGATCCTCGGCAACTCTTCCAGCAAGCTCTTGAAGCGCAGCAACGCGGTGAAGAAGGCGTTGCGGTCCGCCAGTACCAAGAGTTGCTCCGACTTCATCCGGAAGTGATGGCAGCGCACGACTTGGACCCGACGTACCGGATGCCGGGCGCGGCGTTGAGGTACCGAGGTGGATTTTGGGCACGTGGTGCAGAGGTGGGGCAAACAATCAAGACAATCAACACCGATCCGCAGATTACACAGATTTCGCAGAATCCGGCTCGCCCTCGCTGTGAGTTCTTTCTGTGTAATCTGTGGATGAAGAAAGGCCGCACGACGCTCCTGCTCAGATGATCTTGTCAGGCGCATCGCAGATCTTCTCGATAGGGCAGGCCGTACACCGGGGCTTTCTCGCCTGGCACACTTTCCGCCCAAACCAGATTACCTGGTGGCCAAACGAAATCCATCGGTTTTGAGGAATAATTTTGATTAAGTCCTGTTCGATTTTCTCCGGGGATTCCTGCTGCGAGAGCTTTAGCCGCCGCGTCACCCGAAAAACGTGGGTATCTACCACCACGCCCGCAGCAATGCCGTAGGCGGTGCCCAGAACGACGTTGGCCGTCTTCCGGGCGACTCCGGGAAGCGTGAGAAGCTGGTCCATATTTTGCGGCACGGAACCACCAAACGTGCCCACAATCTCTTTCGCGGCGCCGATGATGCTCTTCGCCTTATTGCGGTAAAAGCCGGTGGAGCGGATGTCCTCCGCCAGAACTTCGGGACGGACGGCCGCAAAATCCTGCGGAGTGGGATACTTCTCAAATAGCCCGGGCGTAACTTTGTTCACGCGCTCGTCCGTGCATTGCGCCGAGAGAATGGTAGCCACCAGTAGCTCGAAGGCGTTGGCATGGCGCAAAGCGCATTCCGCTTGCGGAAACAGTTGATCGAGCGCCGCAAAGATCTTGCTCAGCCGCGCCGGAGATGTGTAATCTTGCTGCCGGGAGCGGTTCTTGGTTTTGCCCCGATCGGGCTTTGAAATTTTCCGATGTTTGGCAGGCACAGATCCAACCTCCGGCGCTCGCGATAACCCCGGTACTATACCATTTCGGGCCACACTCTGCAGGGAGAAGAAGGAAACAACGATGTCGATTTCATTGGCGATGCACGTGATTGCTGCAATGTGGCTTTTGTTTGTAGCCTACTGGTGGCTCATCGCAGCAAGGAACGCGAAGCCGAACGAAACCAAACAAGGCGCTGCGTCCCGCGCCGCAAAGTAGGATACTGATAATTGTTGGCGCCGTTCTGCTGTGGCGAAGCCGCTGGACCGCCGCTTTGAAATTCAACGGCCGGTTCATCCATCCATTGCCGATCGTGGAAACTGCCGGAGTGCTGGTCGTGATAGCCGGGCTCCTGCTGGCCCTTTGGGCGAGAAAGCATTTGGGCCGCAACTGGAGCGGAATTCCTGCTCTCAAGGTAGATCACGAGCTTGTCCACTCCGGCCCTTACGCCTATTTGCGGCATCCCATTTACGTTGGCTTGGCAATCGCGCTGGCCGGCACAGCCCTCGCGGAAGGAATTTGGAGTGGAATCATCGGCGCCCTCATTATTTGCTTCGTCTTTTGGAGAAAAGCCCGACTCGAAAGCGCTTTCCTGGCTCGCCGCTTTGGCCGGGAGGCAGAGGAACGCTAAACGGCAGATCACAGTCCAGGATGGTTGAGGAGGGCAGGCGGACGGTACGTCCCCGCCTGGGCTGACTGGACATTCTGAGGAAGCAACTCGCGGTAAAGGTCCCCGGCGATTCCGGCCGCGTGTGGCCCAAACATCACGCGCCCGCCCCGCAGCATGACGATGACGACATACTCAGGCTGCTGTTCTTGGGCGAAAGAAACAAACCACCCCATTCGGCCTCCGTCTTCACTGCACGTACCGGTTTTACCGAAAATATCCTCGAAGGGATTATAAGCCAGGCGGGCGGTGCCGTAGAGCACTGCGCCTGCCATGCCTTGCCGCACTTCGGGGATATAGGGAACCAAGCCGGTAAGCACCCGCCGTACGCGCGGAGTGAAGGCCTCGATCTCTTCTGGCGTGCGGGGCCATTGCAACCAGTAGAGAGTGCCTCCATTGGCGATGGCCGATGCCAAAGCAGCCATCTGCAGAGGCGTCTGATCGATGCCCGTACCGAAGCTGGTAAGGCGGCCCACACCGCCGATGGTTGCCGGGGGCGGCTGAGAAGGAAACACGCCAGGGGATTCATCAGAAATATCCAGGCTCGCCCGCTGTCCATATCCTAACAATTCGGCGTACTGCTCGACGCGCGGGAATCCGAGCATTTCTCCGAGCTCCGCGAAATAACGATTGTCGGAATGAGCTAAGGCTTCCGTCATATCAATGCGCCGGCCCGTCATGCCCGGCAACTTGGTGCTGAGTGTTACCAGGCCTTCCTTCAGCCCCGCCAAAGCCACCATCGGCTTGACCGTGGAGCACGGAATGAACCCGCGGGTCAGGGCGAGTCTCTGGTTGACCATAGCGAGAATCCGCCCGCTGTTGGGGTCCACCACGATCACGCTGCCGTTGAGATGACCGAGAGCTTTGAGGGCTGCCGCCCGGATCTCCGGGTTTTCGCCGGCGATATCATCGCCAAATGCGGGGTCGGTATTGATCGAGCTGACGTTCCAGGGACTCCAAGGCACGTAACGGTGATAAAGGGCATGGCGGTAGCGCACATGATGGTAGGCGCTGCTCGAGTAACTGAGGCGGCGAACCGGACGGCGGTACACCACTCGCCTCACTCGACGACGAACCGGCGTCCGGTGCAGTGCCGCGGTGCGGCGGGCGGCGGGACGGACTGCGCGGTGCACGACGCGACGGTGAATGCTCGCCCGGCGGCGATAAACGCGGTGCCGGTAGCTGGTTCGATGAACAGGATGATGGGCCGCCACGCGCGACGGAGCGTGGGCCTTGGTTGAAGCAGCGGGAGAAGACGGCTGAGAAGCCGCGTTCGAGGGGGCGGAGGAAGTCTGTTGGAATAAGAGGGCGGCGCTCGCCGCCGGCGCGTTAATAAGAGTCAGGCTGCCTATCGCCACCGCCAGGATGGCAATCTTTTTGGGTAACACTTACCCCTCCAGTCTTGGGATTCGAAGCCACTCCCGGCTCTGGCGCCAGCCGGCAGTCAGCCCATTCACAAAAGCTACGTTTGCAATTTCCACTACTTCTTTGCTTTTCCTGCCGCCGCGCCTTCTGCGACGGGCGTTTCCTGTTGCCCAGGCAAATTCAGAGTCTTCCGAAGCTCATTTTCTATTTTGCTGCGAACCTCCGCATTTCCTTTAAGGAACTGGCGGGCATTTTCGCGTCCCTGGCCGATGCGCTCCCCGCTCCAGGAGAACCAGGAGCCGCTTTTTTCCAGGACGTTGAGTCCGGCGGCAAGATCGATTAAATCGCCTTCCCTCGAAATCCCTTCACCATAAAGTATATCGAACTCCGCTTCGCGAAACGGAGCCGCCATCTTGTTCTTGACGACCTTTGCTTTGACGCGGTTGCCTATGACGCGATCCCCGTCCTTAATGGAGGCTATGCGCCGGATGTCCACGCGGACCGATGAGTAGAACTTTAAAGCCCGGCCGCCGGTTGTGGTTTCCGGGTTTCCGAACATGACGCCGATCTTCTCCCGGATCTGATTGATGAAAATCAGACACGTCTTGGATTTGGAGACAATTCCCGTCAGCTTTCGCAACGCTTGGGACATGAGGCGTGCTTGCAGGCCAGGCATGGAGTCACCCATGTCGCCATCCAGCTCCGCCTTGGGAACCAAAGCGGCTACCGAGTCGATCACCAACACGTCCACGGCGTTCGATCGAACAAGCGCTTCAGTGATTTCAAGCGCCTGCTCGCCATAATCAGGCTGCGATACGAGCAGATTCTCCACGTCCACGCCTAGGCGTTTCGCGTATGCCGCATCGAGGGCGTGCTCGGCATCCAAAAAAGCGGCCATCCCGCCGCGTCGCTGAGCCTCGGCCACAACGTGCAGCGCCAGGGTCGTTTTGCCGCTCGACTCGGGGCCGTACATTTCAACCACGCGCCCACGAGGCATTCCGCCGATTCCTAATGCCGCATCGAAGGAAAGCGCCCCCGTCGGAATCACCTCCACGGGAACCAATGCTTCCTTGGAACCCAGTCGCATGATTGACCCCTTGCCGAATTGCTTCTCAATCTGAACAAGAGTCAAATCAATCGCTCGGTTGCGCTCGGTTCGATCCTCCGGCATGTCGTCATTCCTTCCCTTTACTCCCGAGCAATTCGTGTGCCCTCATGATTCGCCCCAGGAGCAGATGGGGATCAGGTTAAGTTGAGCAATCCCAAAACCACTATAAGCGGCAGAGACCGAATTTTCCAGTACTTATTCATGAGTCCCCGGCCAAGCCACCCGTCAATGGCTCACGCCGCCGGCCCTGCTTTTACGCGACACCCGGACACGCCGCACCGCAAAAGGCGCGAAAGCCCCCTAGTTGGGGGCGGCCCCGGGCTCGGTTATTCAGCCTCTTCAAGAACTATCGGCAGTTCTTAAAAAAACTCTAATCGAAAAGGTTGGAAATCGCCCGCAAGGCAGCGCTACCCTACCCTGCTGTGGTTGATCCCGCTTGAGCGGTGGAGTAATCGTAAAATCCGCGGCCAGACTTCCGGCCGAGCCGCCCGGAGTGAACCATTTTTTCGAGCAAGGGGCAAGGCCTGTATTTTGAATCGCGGAAACCCTCGTAAAGGACTTTCATGATGTCGAGGCAAACGTCCAAGCCGATAAAGTCAGCAAGCTCGAGAGGGCCCATCGGATGGTTCATTCCCCGCTTCATCACTTCGTCAACTGCTTGCGGCTCTGCGACTCCCTCCATCACCGCATAGACGGCTTCATTGATCATGGGCATGAGGACGCGATTGGATACAAAACCCGGGAAATCGTTCACGCGAACCGGTATTTTGCCGAGGGAGCGGGCGAATTGGCAGGCGCCTTCCACCGTTTCCGGTAGCGTCTCCACGCCGGCAACCACTTCCACCAGCGTCATTACCGGTACGGGATTAAAAAAGTGCAGGCCTAAAAAGCGTTGCGGCCTTCCCGTTGTGGCGGCCAGGCGAGTGACGGAGATCGAGGAAGTGTTCGTGGCGAAAACCACGTCGGAGGGACAGAATACTTCAAGCTTGCGGAGGACTTCCGCCTTGACGTCGAATCGCTCGGTCACCGCTTCGATGATGAAGCCGGCGGGGGACAGGGCGTCGAGCTGAGCTGAAGTCTCGATGCGGCCAAGCGCTTGCTGGCGAGCTTGATCGGTAAGCCGCCCCTTTTCAACGTCCCGAGCAAGACCCGCCGTAATCTTTTCGGAAGCCGCACCCAGCGCCTGGGGGACTTCATCGGTGAGGACCACGGCGTACCCGGCGCGAAGCAAAACATGCGCGATACCGCACCCCATGGTGCCAGCGCCCGCCACGCCCACCAGTTCAAGGCGCTCACTCATGAGAGCGTTTCCACGGCCAGAGCCACGGCATTGCCTCCGCCAAGGCACAGGGCGGCAATGCCACGCTGCGCTTTCCGAAGAACCATCTCGTAGAGGAGAGTCACCAAAATCCGGGCGCCGGAAGCGCCAATAGGATGGCCCAAAGCGACCGCACCGCCGTTGACATTGGTCTTCTGCGGATTAAGCCCCAGCTCTTCAATCACGGCCAGCGCCTGTACCGCGAATGCCTCATTCAATTCCACCAGATCTACGTCTTCGATCCGCCAGCCAACCTTCTTCAGCAGAGACCGCACGGCGCTAACCGGCGCCATCATCACCCAGCGAGGCTCGACTCCACTCACCGCTTGTCCGGCGATGCGGGCCAGCATTCTGCTGCCCATCGCACGCGCTTTACGGACAGAAGTCACAACCAAGGCCGCCGCGCCGTCGTTAGTGCCGGGTGCGTTCCCGGCCGTGACGGCGCCATCCGCCTTGAACACCGGCTTGAGCTTGCTAAGCGCCTCAAGCGACGTATCGGCGCGCGGGGATTCATCGACTGCAAATTCGGTGGGTTGGCCCTTCTTCTGGGGTATTTCGATAGGAACGATTTGCGCTTTGAAGCGGCAATTGCGGATCGCGTCGATAGCGCGGCGATGGCTCTCAAGCGCGTACTCATCCTGGCGCTGCCGTGAAATGTTGTATTTTTCAGCCACAAGCTCGGCGGTCATACCCATGTGGAAGTCTTCGTAAGCGTCCCACAGTCCATCGTGGACCATGGCGTCAATCACCCGGGCGTCGCCGATCCGATGTCCCTGCCGGAACTCGGGAACGAGAAACGGGGCGTTGGTCATCGACTCCATGCCGCCCGCCACAACTATTTCGGAATTTTCCGTCTGAATTGCTTGTGCTGCGAGGGCCACCGCCTTCAGACCCGAGCCACAAACTTTATTGATGGTCATCGCGGCGACGTGATGGTCGAGGCCGCCCCTCAAACCTGCCTGGCGCGCCGGATTCTGGCCGAGGCCCGCCGAGATCACGTTTCCCATAATGATCTCGTCCACCTGGTCTGCGCCTATGCCCGCTCGCCGCACAGCTTCACGCGTGACGATGGCGCCGAGCTCCGTCGCCGAGAATGGTGATAGCGAGCCTTGAAATTTGCCCAGCGGCGTCCGCACCGCGCCGATAATGACTGCGTCCTGCATGTGCCCGTCTTTCCACGGCGATTATAGGCGCGCGTTTTTCGGCAAGTCAAGAAAACGGCACCCTGCCGTCGGCGCGGCAGTTACGCCTTCTTGGCTCCGGTGCCGGATTCCTGGAACATCATCCCACCGACGGGGACGAGCAGGCCCCCATCAACGGGAATAGCCGCCCCAGTCATAAAAGATGCTTCATCGCTCGCAAGAAACGCGATGACACGCGCCACCTCGTCCGCGGTCCCCATCCGGCCAACGGCGTGGAGACGGTTGCAGGCATCAATCACTTTTTCCGGGTGATCGTCCAGAGAAGCCGCCCAGCGCAACATCGGAGTGTCGATAGCGCCCGGCATCACGCAGTTGGCGCGAATGTTGTTTTTGGCGTAATCGAGGGCGAGACATCGGGTGAGCCCCAGCAAGCCGTGTTTGCTCACGACATAAGCCAAGGAATTGCGCACGGCGGCAACAGATTGCACGGATGCGGTGTTGACGATGGCGCCTCCGCCGCGCTGGATCATGGCGGGAATCGTGTATCGCGCCATCAGAAATGCGCCTTTCAGGTTCACGTCCAGCACTTCATCCCATTCTTGCGCGGAAGTTGTCGTCGCGGTTCCGTAGCGCTGAATCCCCGCATTGTTCACCAGCACGTCAATGCCGCCGGTTCGCGCCAGCGCCTTCTTGATCAGATCCTCCACTTGGGATTCAGAGCTTACGTCTGCCGCAAAGAATTCGGCCCGGCCGCCATCGGCGACAATCTTGTGCCGCGTCTCCTCTCCTCCCTTTTCGTCCCGGTCAACAACCACGACCGCTCCCTTGAGCGCTGCGAATTCATAGCAGCACGCTCGGCCAATGCCCGAGCCGCCACCCGTTACGACGATCACTTTATTCGTGAAATCCATCTTCACCTCAACGTTTGGGGATTAGTGTTCCCTGCGTTTGGGTAACCGTGGACTTTGGGGCACACGCAAGCGGCCACAGGCTAGTGTGGTGTCCCGTCTAATTCCTGATCGTAATAGACCGTGAGCGACCCCCTCACCCGGCTCTCCCGCCAAGCGGGATCGCCACCCTCTCCCCCAAGGGGGCGAGGGACTGTCAAAGGTTAAGCGCGACAAAACACTCGCAACCCATATCCTACAGCGTCCTGCGATGAGACCAAAGCGGCTGGCCTTTAATTTTCAGGTCCAGTACCGAGATGTGATCGCGTCCCAAATTACTGACGTAAAGCTGGTCGAAGTGTGGCCCGCCGAAAGCGCAATTCGTAGGCTGGCAAAGGAAGAGATTCTCCTCGTCGCGGCACAGAAGGTTGACCTCACGGGATGGGCTAACCCGGTAAATCGAGTTGGAAGCATAGGTGGTGACGTAGAGGTTCTGCTTCGCATCAAATGCCAGCCCATCCGGCACCCGCGCTACTCCCTCAGCAAAGACTTCGGGCACGCCGGCCTTCCCATTCGCCTGGATCTCAATCCGCAACACGCGATCCAGGTTGCTTTCGACCACGTAGAGGTAGCGTTCGGCGGCATCAAGCGCGAGCCCATTGGCAAAGTGGAATGGACCGGGCGAAAAGAGCTCCGCCTGACCTCTGGCCGAAATCCGGCCAATAATCCCATTGGCTTTCTTCCATTCGCCGGAGGCGCTGAAGTACAGGTTGCCACGCGAATCGAAGACGCTGAAATTGGGACTCACCAGCTCCCGGCCTTCGATCCGCGACGCTATCACGGTGACGTCGCCTTGCTGCGTAATTTTCAGGACCTCTTGCCGGAGCGAATCGCAGACGACCAGATTTTCTTTCTGGTCCAAAGTGACTCCGAGACAGAATCCGCCTGTCTTGGCTATGACATCGACGCGGCTGCCATCCGGCGCGATGCGATAAACCTGGCCGGCCTCACCCCCCGCATACAGAACCCCATCGCGTCCCACAGCAATGCCTTCTGGATGGTCGAGGCCTGTTACAAAATTGCTAACTTCGGATACCGGGAAAAGCATTTTGGAAAACCTAGCTCCCAGCGACGACGCCCAGTGCCCTTAACGCCGGGCCGGCGCGGCCAGACTCTTTGATGCTACCCGGATTTGGCAAGCGATGGCTACTATTTTCCGTAATCCGTCAGTTTCGGGGGCGTGGCGCCGCCGTCCCGGCACGTGCCGACCTCAAGGTCGGCGCTACACCGTCTGCCGTTTTTCGAGCGCGCCACAACTTGAGGGAATATGTGGTGTTCTGGCTTGTGTTATCGTTAATGGCAGCAATTCCAATGACCGTGCGAGGGTGGCACTGAAGATGGCCCCTCTGAAGAGAAAAACGTATGACGCCATCATCGTGGGCTCCGGGGCGAGCGGCGGATGGGTGGCCAAGGAATTGACGGAAGCGGGCATGACCGTCCTGATGCTCGAAGCTGGCCCACCGCGCATCCCCACCCGCGATTTCACCGAGCACGTTTGGCCCTATCAACTGAAGTTTCGCGGCTTCGGTGATCGCAAGGCGCTGCTCGTGAATCAGCCTGTGCAGCGCCTTTGCTACGCTTGCGACGAATATAGCCACCAATTCTTCGTCAACGACCATGAGCATCCCTACACCTTTCCCTTGGACAAGCCGTTCATGTGGATTCGCGGCCGGCAGGTGGGTGGAAAAACGTTCTGCTGGGCGCGGGAAAGCTACCGCTACAGCGACTACGAATTCAAGGCCGCGAGCCGCGACGGGTACGGCGAGGACTGGCCTTTCAGTTATGCCGAGCTCGAACCCTATTACGACAAAGTAGAGCGATTTATCGGCGTAAGCGGCTCGCGGGAAGGGTTGGAGCAGATGCCCGACGGAAGGTTTCTTCCGCCCATGAATTTTTCCTGCGGCAACCGGCTGGCAAAGCGAGTGATCGAGGAGCGGTTTGGCTGGCGGGTGATGCCCGACCGCGTGGCGAACCTCACAGCACCCCATAACGGCCGCCCGGCATGCCATTATTGCAACGAATGCCAGCGAGGATGTTTCACGGCTTCGTATTTCAACTCGCCGGCCGTCACACTGCCGGCCGCCTGGCGAACGGGACGATTTTCGCTGCTCAGCAACGCAATTGTGAGCGAAGTCGTGATGAACGACGAAGGCAAAGCGGCGGGTGTACACTACATCGAAGCCGTTAGCCGTCGACATCGCGAGGCCTACGCCAAGGTGGTGGTGCTCGCGGCCTCGGCGCTCGAATCGACGCGCATTCTGCTAAACTCGCGCTCGCGCCGCTTTCCTAACGGTGTGGGCAACTCTTCGGCCGTGCTGGGCCACTATCTGATGGATCACTTCACGATCGAGGGCGCAGGCGGCATTATTCCTTCTCTGGAATCTTCGAAGCGCGAGCCGGTCGGAAATCCCGCCGGTTTCCTGATTGCCAAATATGTGAACGTTGGCAAGAATCAAAACAAGAGCTTCCTTCGCGGTTACCGCTTTGACGGCGATGCCAGCCAGTCGCTTTACGAGCACGCCTTCTCAATGCCGGGATTTGGCAGCGGCTTTCGCCGGCGGGTGCGGGAGCAGATTCCCTATTATTTCGGAGTCGAGGCTCAGGGCGAATGCCTCCCACGGTACGAAAACTATGTTGACCTGGATCCGGAAGTGAAAGATTCCTGGGGCATTCCCGCATTGCGCGTCCACGCAAGCTATGGCGAGAACGAGCACGCCATGGCCAAAGCGATGAGGCAGGATATCGGAGAGATCCTCGATTCCCTCAACCTCCGGGATCCTCAGCCTCCCGCCGATCATCTTAGTGTCTTTGGCAAAAATATCCATGAATGCGGCACGGCGCGCATGGGAAATGATCCCAAGACGAGCGTGCTCAACCGGTTCAACCAAGTGCATGACGCGAAGAATATTTATGTGACGGATGGCGCCTGCTTCGTAACTCAAGGCTGCTACGAACCCACGCTAACGATCATGGCGGTATCCGCGCGTGCGGCGGAAGGCCTGGTGGAAGAGTACCGGCGCGGCAATCTGCCTTGAAAATCTCGGTAGAACCCCCTCACCCGGCGCTGCGCTCCACCCTCTCCCCCAAGGGGGCGAGGGCAGAGGTTTTTTCATAGGTTCGGGGCGCCGCGAAGCGGCATGGTAACTGTGAGGCGAAGCTCATGAAGGAAGAGGAGAAACGCCAGAGCACGGAGCCCGAGAAAGAGTCCCAGGCCCAAGCAATGAACGCCATGACGCGACGCGAGTGGCTACAGGGCTTGAGCGGCGCCGCGCTGGCTGCCGGATGGCCCGCTGTCCCGAGCGGTGTACAGCCTGCTGATGGCGGCACTCCCGAGACTGCCACCCTTCCACCAGGCCTTTACACCCCATCCCCCGAGCATTTGGGCCATACCCTGGAGCGCGATGGTCTAACTCGCGCGACTCCGCCAGGGAGCCAGACTGACTACGTCCATCTTCTAGCGGGCGCCTTCAAACCGGCCTTCTTTTCGCAAACCGAATTGGCAGTGATCCAACGGATGGTGGAAATCGTCCTGGAATTGCGCCCCGGCACGGATGATCAACCGGGCGGCTCTGGTGGCGAAGACGTGGTCGCAGAGGTGACCCGATGGATTGACTTGCGGGCTGCTTCCGCCGCCCCGGTGCGCACAGCGGCGCGAGCGATTTCGCCCCAACATCGCGTCCTGGCCACACACTTCTACGGGCCGGAAAC
>JASHOS010000090.1 GCA_030040995.1 Terriglobia bacterium
CGAAGCCCTTGCCCTTTCCCTCGGGAGAGGGTGGCTCGCGGCCGGCGCTTTCTCCAGCCGGCGCGAGTCGGGCCTGCGCCCACCGAAGGTCGCTTACGCTCCAGAGCTTCAGCGACGGAGCGGCTCCTGCCCGCAGGTGGGTGAGGGGTCGCTAGAAAATCTGGTTAAAAAACAAGATTTCACGACCTTGCAATACAGACCTGCGTTTCCTGGAGGTCTGCGGGTTTTATCCCAGGAACTCGAGAAAAGCCGCAGACTCTCTGAAATACGAGATGCGCTACCCGGCTTCGCGGGTGTCGCAAAGCGAGATGACCACCTGATACAGTATCTAGAAGCGAATGCTGCGAGTCCTTCTTACAAGAGACTTCAGCCCCGTATGGAGTAACGTGAACATTAACCGCAGGGAGCTATTGCAGCGTGCCGGAGTGGGCGTGGCAGGGGCATCTCTTTCAGGGCTCGCCATAGGTACAGGCGTTCGGCTTCCCGAAGATCGAGGATCGGCTGCGCTCAAGCCTTCGTTCGAGTGGATCCGCTCCGTACGCCTTTTGATTGCCGAGGGCTACGCGCCACCGTTTTACCCTTCCCTCGACTACGAACCGGAGAAGGCGCTGGCGATTGCGCGCCGCCTGAATTGCGACTCAATCCGCTATCCCACGTACTCCTACGTCGCCTACTTTCCGACGAAGACGAAATTTCCCCATCACCCTGAGCTCGGATCGCGCGACCCCTTCCGGAAAACCGTGGAACTGTTCCATGCCGCCGGCCTCAAAGTAGCCGCTTACAATCCGCTGAACCATCCTTTCATGGACGTACATTCGGACAATCCTGAATACCGGGGCTGGATGCGGTACGACGTAAATGGCCAGCCGATGATTACAACCCACATGGGCTGGACGCGTTTCTACGAAGGCTGCTTGAATAGTCCCCTACGCAGCCAAATTCGAGAGAGAGTGCGCGAAGTAGTCACCAATTATCCAGTGGATTTGATGTACTTCGACGGCCCTTATGAGGGCATGGACCACGAAAGCCAGTTTTGCCACTGCCAATACTGCAGGACTGCGTACCGGAAGGCGCGCGGCAAGGATATCCCTCTGCAAAACGGCACAGCGAGTCTCGAAGATATCATCGAGTACCGGCAATGGATGGCGGAAGACGTGGTGGACGGCTTTATGCGCGAGATTTGCGAGATGGTCCGGCAAACGCGCGACGTCCCAATTGTTTACAACGACACTGGTCTGCTAGGTGGAGGTTGGAGGTCCCGGGCATACCCCTACGTCGATGGCTTCATGTTCGAAGCGGCCGACACCCCCGAGCAGAAGCTCTTCAACATGCGCATCGGACAATCCACCGGCAAAGTGATTTGGACCTACGTGAGCTCGCATACGGAATACAACCGGGAGCACCTGAAGGATAAATCGGTGCGCGGCTGGTATAGTTGTCCGCTCGAAGGAGAACGGCTGTTGCTGGATGCCTCTGTGGCCACGTCTGCCGGCGTAGGATACTGCTACTGGGGCCTGAACCGTGTGTACTATGTGCCACAGGATATTCTTAGCCATCCCTCCGTTCGCAGCTTGAAAACCGTTTTCGATTTTTACCAGGCAAACGAGAAATTGCTGCGATCGGTCAGGCCGGAACCCCAGGTGGGCATCTTAACCGGCACCCAGACGATTCAGTGGTACCGCGGCTCGCTTTTTGTCCACCAGGCTTACGGAAATTACTTCTATGGGGCCTGGCAATTATTTAAAGACCTCGGTTACGATCCCGAGCCATTTCTGGACTACACCATCACGCCGGAAGGACTCGCGAAATACCGGCTGGTTTACGTGCCGAACGCGCCGTGCCTGAGCGAGAAGCAGTGCTCGGCCCTGGCGGATTACGTTGAGCGAGGAGGAACTTTAATAGCGACTCACCTCACCTCGGCCGCCGATGAGTACGGGCAGGCGCGGAGCAATTACGGACTGTCGGAGGTGTTCGGGGCCGGTTTGGCTGCCCCGGAGCCAGTCGAAATGCCAGGACTTTATCTGCGTCTACTTCCTTCGAGAAAACTGGTTCCCCAGGATCCCCAGGTGGTGCAGTTCAAGGCCGCAACTGACGTGAGCGTATACGCGGAGACTTACAGCCGGGGATATCGCCGCACCTTGGGACCGGCCATCGTGAGCCACCGATATGGAAAGGGATCGGCGATCTACATTGGCTCGGGTCTGGAAGCAGTCTATGTGGAAACTTTGAACAAACACTTGCGGGCCTACTTCCACTCGTTGCTCGATCCGATTCTTGCCTCCTCGCGACCTTACGAGCTGGAATTTCGGCCCGGCTTGATGGCTCAATTTGCATCTTCTTCTAACGCTTTAGTTCTGCATCTGCTCGCCAATACCGGCAACATCTGGAAGAAGTTTCTGGTGCAGGAGCACTTTCTACCCGTCACGAACGTGCGCGCGCGCATTCGGCTTCCCTCCGGCCGAACGGCGAGATCAGTAACGCTTATGTGGAGTGAGGAAACCGTGCCATGGAAGGCTCGCAATGGCTGGGTCGAGCTGACCGTCCCCCGGGTGCGCGTGTATGAAGTGATCCGGGTGGACCTGGGCTGATGCGATCCTCCCGCTCTTCCTCGCTGCGATGGGTGATGGTCGCTCTCGCGTTCTTCGCAACCGCCATCAATTATCTCGACCGGCAGGCGCTTTCGGTAGCGGCGCCCGTTCTCACGACTCAATTCGGGATGAGCAACGAGGCGTATGCGCGGGTGATCTTCGCTTTCATGCTGGCTTACACCATCGCCAATGGCGTTGCAGGCCCGGTGCTGGACCGCGTGGGAACGCGGCTGGGCTTTGCCCTTACGATGGCGTGGTGGTCCGCTGCCGATATGCTCCACGCGCTGGCGCAGGGAACGTGGTCTTTAGGTGTGTACCGCTTCCTGCTCGGAATAGGCGAAGCGGGCAACTGGCCAGCCAGTGTCAAAGTTGTTGCGGAGTGGTTCCCGGCTGAAGAGCGCGCGCTCGCTTCCGGAATCTTTAACAGCGGCTCCGCAGTGGGCGCAATCGTGGCGCCGCCGCTCATCGTATGGCTCTTGCTCCGGTATGGATGGCGCCAAGCGTTCGTTTGGGTCGGAGCCGTGGGGTTCCTTTGGCTGCTGGTCTGGTCCCTCGTCTACCGTACCCCGGAGAAAACGAAAGAAGAGATTTCCGCGCCTCCCGCATCTCCTTGGAAGTTATTCCGCACTCGCTTTGTCTGGAGTTTTACGCTCTCGAAAGTTTTTATGGACCCTGCCTGGTACTTCTACATTTTCTGGTTTCCGGAATACCTGAAGAGCGCGCGGCACTTCAGCATGGCCTCGATCGGCGAATACGCTTGGATCCCGTTCGCGGTCGCCGGTTTCGGAAACATCCTGGGCGGCTGGCTCTCAGCTTTCATGCTCGCACGCGGATTTTCCCTCGATATGGCTCGTAAGGGCGGGGTGACGATCTTTGCGGTAATGATGACGAGCGCCATCCCCGCAGTGCTGGCGCGGGACTCAATCACGTCCATCGCGATGGTCTCACTGGCTATGATGGGCTATACGGGATCGAACGCGATCCTGCTTGCCTACCCGGCTGATGTGTTTCCCAAGAACGTGGTCGGTTCGATTTGGGGTCTCGCCAGCATGGGATCCGGCTTCGGCGGCATGATTTTCGCCCTGCTCACCGGTGTTGTCGTCGATCACTTTTCTTATGCGCCGGTCTTCATCGGATTCGGTCTCATGCCATTGATCTGCGCGGCCATTCTCTGGACAATGCTGGGCCCTCTCTCTTTCGGCTCTTCAATATTACCTTGATAATGCTCACTTAACTAACTGACAACCACTCCCCTAGCCATTTTTATGAACCAAGGCCTTCATTCATCATTCCTAATAAAAGTTCAGAATATTTCAGAAAATTTCATAGAATAATTAAGGACTTTACATTGGCGTCCATCCTAGCCTCAATATGTTTTAGTGGAGCGCGCAGGTGGCGAAAGCTTGGTTAACCGATCACATAGTTTTACAGCAAGTTGATGTAAATAAACTGGTTATTCAAGTCACAGGTTGGTAAAAAGCCACTCTTTGCCGCGCAGGGCTTTCCGGAATGCTTTTGGGGTTCGAAATTGTTTTGTCAATCGTAGTTCACATCCATCAAAAAAGGGAGAAACAAAGTATGAAGAAGTTGGTATATCTCGTATGCGCGTTGTTTCTTACCTCGGCGGTAAGCTGGGGTACTTCTTGCTCAACCGGCTCAATCTCCTCATATGTCAGTTTGGGGACGACAGGCTGCACGGTCTCCGTCACTAGCACTACCTTTGACACCTATTCTTCCTTTTCGTCCAACCTTTCGTCGACTGACGCCGCGTTGATCGACATAATTCCAGTCACTACTGGAGCGGACGCCGGCGGACTCATGACCAGCGCATTTGGTCCCCTGAATCCCGGCGGAAGCAACACGTTCGACTTTACGATCACTGCGCCGTCCGGGATGAACCTCACCGATTTGTCGTACTCGGTTTCCGGCGGCACGGGCTATACGCTGTCGCTCAGCCTCAGCAATGGCGTAAATCTCACGGCAACCGAAGGGACGCCGGCAAGCGCAACATTCAGCGGCGTCTCGTCGCTGAGTATTATGGGTACGGCGAACGTCTCCGATATCGGTACCGGCTACGTGACGCTGGAGTATACTCCTTCGTTCTCGCCCGTCTCGCCCCCGACGGCTGTTCCCGAGCCCACGCCTTTTCTTTTGCTCGGAACGGGTCTGTTGGGGCTTGCGGGGCTGGCAAAGTGGAAGTTACCAAGACAAGCCGCAAAATTCGTGGATAGTGTATAAGGGCCTGTCGTAATATCGGCTGGCGGAGTTCCTGCACAAGAATTTCTGCCACACCGAG
>JASHOS010000091.1 GCA_030040995.1 Terriglobia bacterium
TCGATGGCGAGGCTCAGCATCCCAGCCCTGGCTACTCCATCATAGGGGTTGCCGGGGATACGAGATATGCTCAACTCCGCCGCAACATACTGCCAATGATCTTCCTCCCGCTGGTCAGCAACAGCGCTTATTTCGAATTGCGCACCGCCGCTAATCCGACGGCGCTGGTGAAGCCGGTGCGCCAGATCATGTCGCGCACAGGCGATAATTTGCCGCTCGCCAACGTCCGCACGCAAGCCGAGCAAATCGACCAAACGCTCTATCAGGAGCGCCTGATGTCTCAGCTTTCGAGCTTTTTTGCCGCGTTGGCGCTCGTGCTTGCCTGTATTGGGCTCTACGGTCTACTCGCGTATGAAGTTGCTCGCCGCACCCGCGAAATCGGCATTCGCATGGCGTTGGGGGCAGGGAAAAGGGAAGTTCTCAAGATGGTCCTCAGCCAGGGAATTAAGCTCGCGTTGATCGGCGTGGCGATTGGAATTGGCAGTGCTTTCGGGCTGACGCGATTCTTATCGAGTCTGCTTTACAGGGTGAAGCCGACCGATCCGCTGACGATTATCGCAGTTGCACTGGTCCTAGCCGGCGTGGCACTCCTGGCGAGCTACATCCCTGCGCGACGGGCGACGAAGGTCGATCCGATGGTGGCCCTTAGATATGAGTAGTGGTCCGCAATGCGGTGAGGGCTAATGAGGGCGGGTGACTGCGATGAAGGATGCACGTCAAGAAGTTGTGGCGCGGGAGCACGGTCACGTCGAAGCCCGGATAGGGGCGGTTGTAGCACAGCGTTCGCCTTGTAACGCTGCGGCTTCTTCGTGCAGATGACAAGCCGCAGGGCTAAAAAGCGAGCCCTGCGCTACAAAAACAGCTCCAAACCGCAATAAGCCCAACTTTGACGTAATCCTGCGCGCGAGAGTACGAGAAATGAGGCTCAAAATTTACTGGCAAGCCACGCGTGTTCCATCCGAGCAAAGTGGTGACGCGCCAGGCGCAGAAGCGTCCTGCTGGACAGGAGCCAGCCTTCAACATCCAACCTCGGCGCCACACTGCCGCACGCGCTTTCGACCGCCTGCCGTACAAGAGACTTGCCGGCCGCTCACTCTCCTCCGGACGAGCCGCCTCCCCCATTGGGCAGGTTGATGGTTGTTGAAGAACTGCCGGAGGCCATAGGCGCTTCCAGACCATTGGTGAGCGTAAAATTTTGCAAAGCAATGGCGTTCTCCCACAAATGCTCTAGCGTCTGGACGTAGGTCACCTCCAACCGAAACCAAGTCCTCTGTGAGACAAGCACCTCCGGGTATGCAGCGGCCATTTGGCGGTACTTATTGAGATAGAGCTCGTAAGCGCGAGCGGCTTTCGGGATCATCTCGCTTTTGTACTCATTGGCTTGAGCCTCTTCGGCCAAATATCCTCGAAGCAAAGGCTCAGCAGCCCTCCGGAGCGACAACTGGACGCGAGTCACCTCCTCCCGTGCACTTTCGAGTTCGGTACTGGCAGCGGCCATGTTCCCTTGATTGCGATTGAAAATCGGGATATTGACGCCTACTGAGGCGAACCCGATAACGCCAACAGGTTTAAGCTTGATGGCTGCCTCATTCAACGCTTCGTTATCCTGCTGGACGCCAGCGCGCAACTGAAGGTCCGGAATGGCCTCGTGCCTGGAGCTTCGAAGCTGTGCTTCGGCTCGTTCCACGGCTTGCTGGCTACGTTTCACCTCCGGACTTTCGCGAAGGACCGTTTCGATGATTTGCTGCGGATTCAGCTCGGGCCAATGGCTGAGATTTCCCTCCAGGGGCGAGACCGGCAGATTGGGCTTGCCCGCTGTAGCAGCCAGAGTCTCGAACGCCTGGATATAGTTCATCTGCGCGGTCGTATAGTTCACCTTCGCTTGGTCCGCTTCGACCTCTGCCTGAAGAATGTCAGGCAGGTCCGCCTGGCCGACATTGGCAAGTTGGTGCGCCGTCTGCACCGCGTCTAACGTGATTTTTAAGAGAGTATGCCGCAGGTTTACAATTTCTTGGGCGGCCAGAGCCGAATAAAACCTTTGGTCCACGTCGCTCACCAGGCGATAATGCTGTACCGTGACGCCGGCCTCGTTCTCGCGTTGCTGCTCCTGAAACACGCGCTTTCGCAGGCCGAGCTGGCCCCCTAGCCTGATCGTTTGCTGGACGAACGCGCCCTGTTCGCCTCCTCCAAACGATCCGCCGCGAATTTCCGCTCCTTCATACCCCAGCGAGGGATTGGGATAAAGGCCCGCTTGCCGAGCCTGTTCTGCGGAGCGGCGTACAAGATCGTTCGCCTGCTTCAGCGTGGGATTGTTGGCCACAGCCAAGTCCTCAAAATCCTTCAGACTCATGGGCGGTCGCTTGGTCGCGTCTTTGAGCAACTGAGTCATCGGCTGGTTTGGCGTCTGTGAGCTGGGCGTTTGCATCCCGGGCATCGCTTGCGGCATAGAGAGCGCAGCCTGTTTTTGCGTTTGGGGTGCCGACCCCGTTTGCGCTGGGAGCCATAGGGGGACGCTCACGATGAGGATTCCTGCGATTGCAAGAGCTCGCTTCATTGCTCACCTCCTGATTTTTTATCCAGTTGGTTCGTGCCAGGAATAGGCCACGCCGCCGGCGTATAGGGAATCCGATGCCGCCGGTTCTCACGTATCAGCTCCTGGATTTTGTCGTATTCATCAGGCGGGAGGACGCGGACCAGCGTCATCATGCCCTGCATAAAGGCGCTCCAACCCGGCCGCAGTCCGTAGTTCTCCGGCTTCCATACTGCCTCATCCATCGCCATCGCCGGCCCCTCCATATAAGCATCCTGCGGGAAGCCCGGAACGCTGTTGGCATTCGGACTGATTTCGGGCTCCATGTTCATTCCGGGCATTTGCATTTCGCCGTGCGGCGTTCCCGGCATGCTGTGCTGCATATTGCCCATTGCAGCTTGGGTCTTTTCGGGTGAGAGAGGACCGTTGCCGACCGGCTGATCGTTGGTTGCTCCCACTCCCAGCCCCCGCCCCAAGCCGGCACCGTAGCCGTCCCCGAGTGGCGCTCCAGGTTCGCCCGTCAGCATTCCCATGCCGTTTTCCATTGAAAGTCCTGCCGTCATGCCTTTCCCAAGCCTCGTCATAGGGCCAACAGTCGAAGACATTTGGTTCATCATGTGGTGTGGCAAATGGCAGTGCAGCATCCACTCGCCAGGATTGTTGGCAATGAACTCGACGTCCCGCGCCTGCGCGACACCAACCAGAACGGTGTTGCCGGGAATCCAGGCTGATTTTGGAATTCGACCACCCTCCGTACCCGTGACATGAAACGTGTGGCCGTGGACATGAATGGGATGATGATCCATTCCCAGATTGATCATGCGGATGCGAACGCGGTCTCCCAACCGCACAACGAGCGGCGTATTCGCGGGACCGGCTTTGCCGTTGAAAAGCAGCCAGTTGAACTCCATGCTCATTGTGTTGGGTATCGTGTTGTTGGGAAGAACGGCATACTCTTGCAGCATGATGACGAAATCCTTATCAACCGGCGGCAGATAGGGCCGCTTCGGATGCATGATGAAAGCCCCGAGCATGCCCATCATTTCTTGCATGGCCATGTGAGAGTGGTAAAAGTAGGTGCCTTCCTGGTGCAACGTGAACTCGTAAATGAAGCGGCCGCCAGGCGGGATGGGGGCCTGGCTTGTCCCCGGACCGCCGTCTACAGCGTTCGGGATCTCAAACCCATGCCAATGCATTGAAGTAGCTTCGGGCAGGTGGTTATCCACAATAATTCGGACGCGGTCGCCCTGCGTGATCTGGATGGTGGGGCCGGGCGACGTGCCGTTGTAGCCCCACAGGTCAAGCGTCTTCATCGGGTGGATTTGCCGCTTGACTGGTTCCGCGACGAGGTGAAAGACCTTGACGCCGTTGTCCATCTGCCAGCGAAGATCCGGCACATCCGGTGTTTGGGCTGGCAGAAACTTTCCGTTGTAGGACGGGCTTTGAGTCTCCTGATTCACGCTCATCCCCGCGTCATCGTCCTGCATGTTCGTCCGCCCGTGCTCGTCCGCCCGGGCTGAGCCGGTAGTGAACACCCTGGTTCCCGCCAGTAAGCCAGCCCCGGCGAACGCTTTTTGAAAGAAATCTCGTCTGTTCTTACGCACAAATTCCTCCTCGATTTGAAACTGACTGAGAAGTTCCAAGGCACTATTTCATGCCCGGACCCCGAACCACCTCCAGGCGACCATGCATGCCGCCCTTCGCGTGGCCGGGAACGCTGCAAAAGTACTCATACGACCCGGGTTTAAGAGCCTGGATTACCACCGCCTCGGCGGAATAGGTTGTGCCGCGCCGCGGCGGAAGAGAACGAGTATGAACCGCTAGGGATGGAACCTCGGCTCGCACTGGGAAAGACGGATAGGGGGACCAAATGACCAAGTCATGGGTCATGTCGTCATCCACATTCACGACGGTGAGACGGATGCGAACACCAGCCGGAACGCGAAGTGTGGGATTGGTCAAGCCAGCTATTTTGTAGGAAAACATATCTGTTTCGGGACCAGCCAAGATCAAGAGATGGATGTCAGAGCCGGAGAAGCTCAGCGTGTTCCGAGTTTTATTGACCTGCGGTGCGGTTGAAGAGGGAAAGGCGCCACGGTGCAAGACAAGCTCATGTCGGGCGATAATCCGCAGATCAGGTCTCAACTGCCCAGAAGCAACTACAGCCACCAAGAGAACAAAGGGAGCCGCAAAGATTCTTCTCCAGGTGCGGATGCATGCGAGTGAACTCAAAATGCGATCTTGTCTGTTCTTACGCATCAATTCCTCCTGTTTTGAAATCGGATTCAAACGCCGAACGGCTGTACGACGTAGCCCCAATGAAGAGATTCCGCATAACAAAAACTCCTTTCCGATTCTGTAATTAAGTAGCCACAGACACGATTCTCTTTGTCAGACGGTCACGCGATCGTGGAATGCGCCCAAAGCAGGCGCACAGAATTGTGACGCGACAGAACGAACCGTGTGAATCAAAGAGATGCGTAGGATGGGACTAAATGCGGAGGAAGCATTCGTTTTGACAAATGGACCGGCCTGATGGAAAACCCGGAGGAGATGGAGATAGAGAGGAATTCCGCAAAAGGCGAACGCTAAAAGCCAATAAAGACGCCGGCACACCCGGCACGAGGAACGAAGTGGAGTGAAACTGGGGAATGAGAGCCCCAGCAGGAATCAAAAATGCTGCGCCTTGAGCATGGACAATACAACCTTTTGCTGGAGCGCCGCAGGGCGTGTCATTCTTTCTGTTCGAGTGAGCAGGGCAGCATTCATGAGAAGGCGGCATCCGGAGCGCACTGGAGGCGTCACTCTGCCCCATGCAGTGCCGACGGGAGCAGAGTATCGGGCAGGCTAGCGTGTAGACAGACGCCAGACTGAAGGTGATCACCAACACCACTGAGAGCCCGCACCGCCCGAATGTCCTTTTCGTGGTCATAGACTGCTGTTGAGTCCTATCTAGGATATTCTCATGCAAACCTACTTTCAACAGAGTAATGGTCGAGGCGGCTGCCCGTATCGATAAAGACTGTGGCTTCCTATCGTGTTCCCATCCCGCCGTACACCCCACTTCGCAGCATGTGTCGACGCCGTTGCCGGCCAGAAGCTCGGAGTCCATGTAGCCCATGCCTCGACCAAATGTCCGCCACATACGAAAGCGCATCGAAAAAGCTGTCGCGTCCGAATACTGACGATGCACATCGGGATCGATACTCGCGCTGTCAAATGCGTCCGTCATACGGTGAGGGTCCGTCATCTTGGACATAGAACTGAGCGAGGCTCGCTGCGATCAAGGTGATAACTGAGAAAATCCAGGCGAGGCCCAGCCACGTTTGCGAGTCGGCTGCACTGCTTACGTCGTTCGCGGCGGAGAAGAACGGCGCTGCAAGTGAAGCGAGCCAGACAGCCCAGCCGAAAACAATCCAGTGCGGCCGCGTTTTACAAACGGGATCCTCGCCTGCGTCGTCGCGCGTTTCGGCCGTAGCCTGGCTTACTAGTGCCCCGGACGACGCTTTCGACCGGAGGCATTCGAGTGGTGCGCGCCCGTAGTGCTACGGGGGTGAAGCGACGGTAACCGTTTCTTGACAAAGATGTGCCACAAACCAAGGAAAAGCGAACCGACCAAGCCCCAAAACCACTCCCAGTGCTCTCCAATAAGACTTGAGAGTCGCACGGCAAAGCTAACACTGACTTGGATTGGCCCACTGTCGAAGGTCCTGAGGGAATGTAGTGTAGATGTACCGTTCACCGTCAAAATTGCGTTGAGGATGACCTCCAAGTACTGCTTACCGGCCCTCTTTGGCGTCACCTCCCATCGCCATTCAGTGTCACTTCCCTCGTCCACAGCTTGCTCTTCAGGAGTATCAGCCTGAATTTGGAACGCTTGGCCCTTCAGCTCAGCGTCCATCAAAGGGGCGACATGGATTTGGTAGCCGTGGACGGCTTCGTTGGCTGTTATGCCTTCGCGAAGCTGGGTTTCAAGCTGCGGGATCGACTCGCGAAGGGAGAGAACAAGCTTAACCGCGGAGGATGTGTTTAGCTGCATTATATCGGTCACCTTGAAAGCGATGTTCGCTACAGGCAGCGATCTCAGGGTTTGATCTATCTGAGAAAACGCCGACGCCACTCCAGTGGCACCGCCAACAGCCGCCAGCGGCACAGCTATCGGCAGCGCCTGCCTTTTCGGGAGTGCGGGCAGTCTTTGTGTGAGGCCTAAAGCGATCTGCGGTGGAACCGCTTCGTTAGGTCCCTGTAGGACAGTCGGAGGCACGAGCTTGAACGTTTGCTTAGAGGTGCGAACTTGCTCTGCGCCACCGGCAACTCCTCTAGTACGAGCAGTGGCTCCTCCCGTCACGTCGCCGTCAGTGCCGCCCGGGACACCTGACATAGCGCCGGCCGGGAGACGTGATGCCTTGAATCGTCTGCCGCAGTGGGCAAAAAAGAAGCACGCGACGCAGACCGTAGTCAATGACGCCACCCTGCGCACGCGGTGATCCACGGTTATCCCTCCAGATCGAGATACAATTCTTGTTATTATACATTCAATACTCATCTTCTTGTTTGAAAGAAATTTTAGGTTTGCGGGTTTGTTCAAACCTTAAAGGTCATGAGGCACGGTGACTGGCAGTCACGTTCGGTTCTGATGGTGGCAGTGTTGCACTTCACAGCAGCGTGAAGGCAGGGCGTGAGTAAGCGTCAAGTGAAGAAAGTTCGGGGGCGCTCTGGGGAGATGGGGACGTTGCCAGACACGGGGAAAAGGCCTCCCCGGACGCGCTGCACATAGTCTATGTAACCCATCAAATTTCGCTTGAGAAACTCGTCTTCGACGCGCGCCCGCCGCACAATGACCGAGCAAAAACCTGCGGCTGGAATCAACGCTAGCCACGAGCCAATGGCAAGGGTGCTCGCGGGAATAGCAACGGTCATAGCGACGTAACCGGGATGCCGGAGACAACGGTACGGCCCTTGCGTCACGATGTGGTGGGCACGTTCCGCTTGAATGCACGTAACCGGGGAGAAAAACGGATTCACAATCATCGCCCAGATCTGTAAACCGAGAGCCGCGGCGAAGACGGTGAGCGCAATAATGCTCACCGCGACCGCCACGGCGTCCGATTGATGCAGCCGGCCCACATCCATGGCTGCGAAGCCCACGGTAACGAGAAACAGGAATCCGGCGCCAAAACGTTCATTCGTGTCCTGTCCGGTCGCACCCGGATGGGTGCCCTCTTGGGCGAGCCCTGGGTCGACTGCCAGCATTGTCGCCAATAGCAAAGCCAAAAACACCACAAGATAGGCCCATAGCATGGGGATGCGCGTGGTGCCGGCTGCGAGAAACAACCCACCAGCAAGTGACGCCGTGATGGCTACCCTTCGAGTCAGGGCGTGCAGAGTGTGGTTTAGGCGGTAATTCATGCCCATCGCCGACCGAAGTTCGTGCGAAGCCTTGTGAAAGAAGGCCCGCTTGAACCTATGTGATCCTGTCATCTACTGCGAAAGCATCCCAATCGTGTGTAGCCATGTCTCCATCAACTGAGGCCATCTGGTAACGGGAAACTTCGTGCGCCGCAGCCCAAAGGCATGTCCGCCCTGCGCATATATATGCATCTCCACGGGAACGCCAGCATTCCTCAGCGCGATGAAGTACGCCACCGATTGGTTTACGCCGTCCACGTGGTCATCCTCCGCCTGCACCAAAAAAGTCGGTGGCGTCTGGCGGGTGACTGGAACATTGGGATTTAGTCTGTATGCGTCACCGCCAACCCAGAGGTGCCCCGGATAAACGCCCACCGCAAAATCCGGACGGCAGCTTTCGTTGTCCGCCGCATCTACGTGCGAATATAATCGTCGCTCAAAGTTCGTGCTAATCTCCGCCACTAAGTACCCACCTGCTGAAAACCCAAGCACTCCAATCTTGTGCGGATCGATATGCCACTCCGCGGCGTGAAAGCGCACCAGCCCAATAGTTCGCTGCGCGTCTTCCAGCGCTAGCGACGACTTCACAAAATCGTCGGGCCGGCACTTACAGTGCCAGTCGTAAGGCAGGCTCGGCACGCGATATTTCAGCAGCACGCACGTGATCCCCTCGGACGTGAGCCAGTCGCAAGCCTCCGTCCCCTCTAGATCAATCGCCAATTCCTCGAAGCCCCCACCGGGAAACACGACAACCGCAACGCCCGTATTTCTTCCGTTTGGCGAATAAACTGTCATCGTAGGCCCAGACACGTTAGACACACTCACAACCGGCCGGCCACCAATCAGCCCCTTCGATCTCACGACATACTCCAGCCCTGGGACAGGCTGCGCATTGGGCACCGCGCCCGGCCATATCGGCACTTGCGTCTGTCCTGGCGATGGGTGCCAGACGGATTTCTGCGCGCTCACACCGCGACACGCAAACAAGAAACAGAAAGCAAAGATCAAAGGCTTAGGCATTGAGTCTCCTGCTTAGCTGCTTCAGGTCAACATCGGCGCCGCGGTGCAAAGCGCGCATCGTCCCGTTCTCTACCGGCTCGGCGCGATGCAATACGGTTTCGCCCTTAGTCCTGACGTCCCGCATGAAGCACTCAGTGGGCGCCAGGGGTTTGGTCACGGCGTTCGGGTCGGCTCCAGCGGCTAGCAAGACATTGACGACGCTGTCGTAAACCGGGCGGTTAGCTTTGCACAAGGAAACGTGCAAGGGGGTTTCTCCAGTGCGTTCGTTGGGCTTGTTGGGGTCGGCGCCGTTCTCGAGAAGGAACTCACATAGCCGCCAGTGACCGTGGAAGGCCGCCGCGTTCAAGCCCAGGTTGTCTCCCAGCGCTGCGAGGGTCTCGCCTGCCCCGATCAGATATCGTATGGCGCTTACGTCACCATAATAGGCGCACCAGTCGAGAAGAGACACACCGTCGGGGTCCTTCGAAGTTGGAGCGTGGCCTTGCCCCAAATACTCGAAGACCAGATCGGTCCTGCCGTTCGCGATGCGATCCATCATTATATCCTCCAGTCCGTAATGAGCCGCGTGCCCGTCAACTGATTGTGCAGCATCGAATGCTGCATTTTCATATTGCAGTATACCTTTCGGACGAACTGCAAGGGTTCAGGTCGCCCTTTCAGGGCTCGTTCTCGCCAGGCAGACTCGATTCCCTGGGCGTGTGCCTGCCGGCAGGCACAGGGCTATGATAGAGCGGCCCTTCGGGCCTCCAAATCTGCGAATTCCGGGGCGCACTCAAGGCGTCCCCTACAAAGGCGCGTTCCTACCCACCTAACCGCTTGGCGTATCATTCAGTCTAACGTTTCGAATGCAACAGGACGAGGGAGCAGCGGCGGTGCTGGCAAGCGCCCGCGATGAAGAGTCTTTTCGTGCGCTGGTGGAGCGCCACAGCCGCGCCATCTTCCGGGTAGCGTTCGGCATGACTCGCAACGAACAGGATGCCGAGGATGTCGTGCAGGAAACGTTTATGCGGGCCTACCGGGCAATGGCGCAATTTGAAAACCGGGCTGACGTTGGCACATGGCTGTACCGGATCGGGGTAAACTGCGCCCTCGATTATCTGCAGTCGCGTCATCGCCATGCTGCCGGACGGGAGCCGATTGATAGTGTCGCCACCAGGGACAGCCGGGCGCTTCGGGCGACAGATCCCTTGCCTGATCGTATTGTGTTTGGAAGCGAAATCCAGAAGCAGATTGCTCGATCGCTTGGCGAGTTGACGCCCCGAGAGCGAGCCGCTTTCGTGCTGCGTCATTTCGAGGGCTGCGCCATTGAGGAGGTTGCGCAAATTCTCAACGTGCGAGCCGACGCTGCGAAACATACCATTTTTCGCGCGGTGAAAAAATTACGAAAGGCGCTAGCGCCTGTGGTAGGTCCGACAGTATGAAGCATTTAACTGAAGAGCAGTTGATTCTCTACGAATACGACGAGCCGGCTGATCGCACGGCTGTGGAAGCGCACCTAGCAGCATGTGAGCGCTGCCGGGCCGCGAAAGGCGTACTGGAGAGTGCATTAAAGACTCTCGACCGGTTCATGATGCCCGACCGCCAGGAAGATTACGGGGCGCAGGTTTGGCGGCGGTTGGCGCCATGCCTGGATGAGATCGCCCCTCGACAAGCAACGGCTGGGGCGCTGCGGCTCCATTGGCCGCGGTGGGCGCTAGTGGCGGCTGCGGGCGTGTTGGCGGCCCTAGCGTTTCTAGCGGGGCGCTTTTGGCCTGTGCAAACCCGCCCCGCACCGCAGGCAATCTCCGAACAAGCCCGCAACCGAGTTCTGATGGCAGCAGTAGCCGACCATTTCGAACACGCGGAAATTCTTCTTACTATGCTCAAGCACGCAGGACGAGAAGGCGACGGGGGGAAAATCGATTTTTCATTCGAGCGCCAACTTGCGGAGGACCTGCTTGCCGGAAACGCGTTGTACGAGGAGAGCGCTGTGCATGCGGGCCAAGCTGGCCTCGCCAGCGTGCTCGACGAGCTGGGCCGGGCATTGCTGACCGTTGCCAATGGACCCCGCACGCTGTCGCCGGCGCAGCTTTCAGAGGTCCGCGACCAGATTCAGCACGAGGGGCTTTTGTTCAAGGTCCAAGTGCTCGAGTCACGCCTGCGCGAAAGCGTCGAAGCCCGGAACGCGGCGGGCGAGATCACGGATTAGAAGGAGAGGATCGGTATGAAGAATACGATGCGCATGCTGGCATTGGCAGGTCTTGCCGCCAGCTTTTCGCTTGGCGCCGTGGGGCACGCAGCGGAACCTCTTGGGAGTGGTCACGCGGCGTATTCGGCAGCAACAGCCGTCTCACTTTCAGATCAGAAACCCGACGGCGCCACAAGCACCGGTGTAAATCAGGCGGACCATGCCCAAACGCTCTACCGCGACGGCATGCGCGCCCTTAACGATCAACAATGGCAGACTGCTATCACCAACTTCAGCCTGCTAGCAGCGATGCACGGGAAGCGCAGTGATGCGGCGCTCTATTGGAAGGCCTATGCGGAAAATAAGCAGGGCTTGCGGCCGGAAGCGCTCGCCACACTGCGGGACCTCGAAAGGTCATACCCCCAAAGTCGCTGGCTGAACGACGCTCGGGCACTCGATCTGGAGATACGCCAGGCGAGCGGCCAGACCGTGTCTCCTGAAGATCAGCCTGACGACCAACTGAAGCTGCTTGCCATCAATGCGCTCATGGCCTCGGACCCGGACCGGGCTGTCCCCCTGCTCGAAAAGCTTATCGAGAGCAATCAGTCCACTGTCGTGAGGGAGCGCGCGCTCTTTGTGCTGACTCAAAGCGGTTCGCCGAAAGCACGGCAGGCCGTGGTTGAGATTGCGCGCTCAAGCTCCAATCCTGCCTTGAGGAATAAGGCGCTCGATGATCTGGCCCTGTTTGGGGGAGACCCAAGCCGGCTGTTGCTGACCCAAATTTACGCCTCGTCGAATGACTTGGCGCTGAAGCAGCATATTCTCCATGACTTCATGATTTCCGGAGCGAAACAGCAATTGCTCGACGTCGCGAAGACCGACAAGGTTCCTGAATTGCGTGAGGCTGCTATCTCTCTGCTTGGTCTGGCCGGCGGCCAGGAGCAAGTTTCCGAGCTTTATCAGCAAGAGACGAATGAGGAAGTGAAGAAAGCAATCCTCCGCGCAATGTTCCTAGGCCGGAATCAGGAGCGGCTGCTTGACGTTGCTCGCACGGACCCTGATCCCGAGATGAGGCGTGAAGCGATTCACTATCTCGGGCTGATGGGCGCTCAAGACCAGCTTGCGCCGCTCTACCACCAGGAGTCAGCCCTCAACCTTAAAAAGGAGATTCTGCACTCGATGTTCCTCGGCCACGACACGCAGGGATTGATTGAAATCGCCCGCGCAGAAACCAACCCGGACCTGAGAGTGGAAGCGATCCACAGTCTGGGACTCATCCAAGACCCAGAAACCAGTTCCGCCCTTGTTTCTCTGTATGCCAGCAACCGGGACCCGGCAACGCGCAATGCGGTAATCGACGCTCTCTTCATACAAGGTAACGCGCACGCGCTGGTGGATCTCGCCCGCAAGGAGAACGATCCGGGAATGAAGCGGGCAATTGTCGGCAAACTTTCGCTGATGCATTCGAAAGAAGGCACGGACTACATGCTCGAAATTTTAAGTCACTGAGAGGTGAGAGGTTGTGAAGGATAAGAGGATCACGAGTGTCATTGCGATGGTTGGGGCTCTTCTGGCGCTCTCCGCCTATACTGGGGCCGCGCAACCGAACATCCTGAACGCGACTGTTGAGCAGAAGTCAGCCGTGGGAGGCTTGAGCGTGGTGGCTCGTGAGCTTGCGGCGCGGAGCTCGCCCGCCTGGGTCGCATATGCCGTCCCTATGATAGCGGGCGATCGCCAGTTGCGCTGCGGTAATTCCTGGGGTGACGGCATGGAGGACTTTTGCGGCGAGTGCCATCTTGAAAGTGATTATGGCACGAATGTTAATCACAGCGGCAGCAAGGGCAACGGTGAAGCCGAGCTCGAGCCTAGCGGTAATCTTCTCGTGTTCCTGCGGGTTGATAACCGGTTGGTCGAGAGGGTGCGGGCGTTTTCTGAGGACTGCCGCATCGATGCCGGCGGGCGCACCGTCTACTGGCTCAACGGCGTTCGCCCATCGGACAGTGTGACGCTGCTCGCCTCGCTCGCCACGGGCTCGGCCAGCGAACTTCTTAACGTAGCAGACCAGCAGCGCATCAGCAACGGCGCGGCGCTCGCCGTTGCCCTGCATGCCGATCCATCCGCAGGGCGTGCGCTGGAGAGCTTTGTCGCACCCGGCCAACCTGACAGGCTTCGCGAGCGTGCAGCCTTCTGGCTTGCGTCGATTCGCGGTCACGCCGGGTACGAGGTGCTGCGGCGCCTGGCGCGAACGGATTCCGACGATTCATTCCGAAAAAAGATCATGTTCGACCTCTACGTGAGTAAAGACGCCGAAGCTGTGAGTACGCTGATCGAGTCCGCGCGGAACGATTCGAGCCCCGATGTTCGCAGCCAAGCGCTGTTTTGGCTGGCGCAAAGGGCTGCCCAAAGGGCCGCGCCAGCGATCGCCGAAGCTGTTCAAAGGGACCCGGACACGGAAGTGAAAAAGCGGGCAGTGTTCGCACTGAGCCAGCTTCCGACAGACCAGGGTGTGCCGCTATTGATCCAGGTGGCAAGCAAAAACGCCAATCCCGCAGTCCGCAAGGCGGCGATGTTTTGGCTAGGTCAATCGAAAGATCCGCGTGCTATCGCCTTCTTCGAGCAGATTCTCGCCGCCAAGTAGCGGCTGGAATCTAGTCGTCGTCCGGCCTGGCGCCAGTGATGGCGTCGTCTTCGCGCATCACGGATTCCATGCGGGCGTGCACGACCGATGCGGCCGCGGACGCATCGGCCATCCGGCTGAAATAAGTTTCGCTTCCCCGCTTCGCCTGCTTCATTTTATGCCACTTCTGGATGAGATCGGGCATGTAGCCTTCTCCTTCGTCCATCAGGCAGTGAAACGTCTCCAGACTGGGCGGAGGATTTTTTGTATTTGCCGCCATAATTATCTCTCCTTCTGGGACCGTCGCATCGGCCGCGCTTGCTCACCGGCGTCGCGTTCGAAACCGCTCTTGATATTATAGCCGCCGCATCTCAGGCGGCTGCATTGCCGGTAGGCCACAGCGCGCTTGCAGCCCAGCCGGTAAGGAACGTAATCACCGTTCCGATGGCCACATACCACGTCCAGGCAACAGAAGTGAACGCCATCACCGCCGCGAGCGCCGCCAACCCCATTAGGCCTCCCAGAAGAGTTCCTCGCCAGTGGGCCTTCTTGACCAGGACAGCGAGCAGGAAAACGCCCAGCATGCTGCCATAGGGAAATGACGCAATGGTGAGGGCGAGAACCAGGACACTCTCTTTGAGCAAGTGCGCCACCAGAGCGAGAGCGATGAGGAGGGCGCCCCATGCAACCGTCATTCCCCGCGAGACGCGCATATAATGCTTTTCCTCGCGGCCCGGCCGGATCCAGGGCCGGTAGAAATCCATCACCGAGCTGGAAGAGAGGGCGTTGAGGGCGGAGCTGAGGTTCGCCATGCCTGCTGCGATGACCGCCGCCGTCAGCAGGCCTGCCAAGCCCACCGGCAACGAGTGGACGATGAAGTAGGGATAAATTTGGTCAGGGCGCTGAAAGGTGTGGCCAGAAGGAAAATGATGATAGTAAGCGAACAACACGACGCCAAGGACGAGGAAGAGGGCGAACTGAAAAAGGATCACGAGCCCGCTCACGAGCAGCGCGGCCTGGCTCTGGCGCTTGCTGCGGGCGGCCAGGAGGCGTTGCACAATGATCTGGTCGGCGCCGTGGCTGGCGCTGTCGAGGAAGGCTCCGCCGATCAGGCCGGAGAGGAAGACGTAGGGCTGGTGAAAATTGAACTGAAAATTGAATACCTCGAGCTTGTTCCCATAGGCGCCGGCCATGTGGGAAACGGCGCTCCAGCCGCCTGGAATCCAATGCAGCGCCAGAACCAGGGCGACCACGCTTCCCGTGATGTAGATGCTGAGCTGGATGACGTCGGTCCAGATGACGGCGCTGAAACCGCCTTCGAAGGTGTAAATCAAGGTGAGCACAGTGACGATCACGACCGCAGGCAAGACGCCGGTTCTGAATATGATCTCAAAAACGATTGCGATCGCGAAGACGCGAACTCCTTC
Organism: Terriglobia bacterium; assembly: GCA_030040995.1. Taxonomy (GTDB): domain Bacteria; phylum Acidobacteriota; class Terriglobia; order UBA7540; family UBA7540; genus JASHON01. Next base: position 15,171 of record JASHOS010000091.1, read on the forward strand.
CGCCAAAGCCCGAGAGACCAGGAACAAGCCCGCGGTGAATGCCTTCAACGCATCACCGAAACGCTTCTCGATGAACTGGTATGCGGTGAAGATTTCTCCGCTGAAGAATTTGGGAATCAGGACAAAGCTGACCACCACGCGCCCGATGAGGTAGCCAAAAATCAGCTCCAGGAAAGTCATGTTGGAGCTGAAGGCAATGCCAGGCGTGCTGATGATGGTGAGAATGCTGGTCTCGGCCGAAACGATGGAAAGCGAGATGGCCCACCAGGGCAGCTCGCGGCCGCCCAGGAAATAATCACGCAAGCCGCGCTGGCGCTTGCGGAAATGCGCGCCGAAAACCGTGATGCCGACCAGGTAAGCGGCGATAACTCCCCAATCGATTGGGCGTAACGTCACTGCGTCTGACTTCCAGAGCTTTCGCTGTTTTCCAAGGCTTCAAGAATACGCCGGAGCGCCTGAATGATCTCCTGGCGCTCCACGTTTTTTCTCCGAAAGCGAAGAACGAGCTTAAATTCTTTGGAGGGAGGAACAAAGCGGAACGCGGCTCCTGGCGGTTTGGCGGCTGGATTTCTTTCGGCGCGCGCCTGCTCGCGATTGACCGTTCCCAACGCGAAACGGCGGACGAGGTCCCGCATTTTCGCTTCGCTTGGCTGGCGGGCTACCTGGAGGAGCTGGGACTTTGAAAGGATGCGGTTTTCGATACACAGGGCTTTGATGGAATCGGGGATGGAGCGCAAGCTGAGCGACTCCGTGATCGAGGAACGGCCTTTGCTGAGGCGGCGGGCGATATCTTCATGGGTGAGCGCAAAACGCTCTGCCAGGGCGTGCAGGCCGTCCGCTTCTTCAAGAGGCGTCAAATCTTTGCGCTGCAAGTTTTCAATCAGCGCGATTTCCAGCGTTTCCGGATCGCCGACTTCCTTTTCGATGCACGGCAGCTCCCGCAGGCCGGCCAGCCGCGCCGCTTGATATCGCCGCTCGCCGGAGATGATAAGGTATTTTTCGGTTTGCGGAAGCGAGCGGACCAGAAGCGGCTCCAAAACGCCCTTATCGCGGACAGACTCGGCGAGCTCCTTCAAATCGCCCATATCTTTGCGAGGCTGGCTTACGTTCGGCTGGAGCTGGTCAATGGGAATCATGCGACCGATCGCCGCTCCCGAGCGGGAGATGATTTCTTCCACGTAATGTGAGTCGTGGCGCATCTTGACTGTCAAAGGCAAGCCAACCCGTCTATTGGACACGTTGCAAAACCTCCCGCGCGAGCCGCTCATAGTCCTGGGCCCCTGAAGAGTCCGGCGCGAAGCTGAAGATGGTTTCCTTATAGGCGGGGCTCTCCTCGAGGCGGACGCTTTTATTAACCACGGTCTTGAAGACCTTGTCTCCAAACACTTGCCGGACCTGCTTATAGATATCCCGCGCCAGGTTAGTGCGTTTATCAAACAGTGTAATGACGACGCCAAGCAGCCGGAGGTCCGGATTAGGACGGGAGCGAATCCTCGCCAGCGTATCCAGGAGATCATCGCTGCCTTCCATCGCGTAGTAGGCCGCCTGAATCGGTATAAGCAAATGACTGGACGCCACCAGCGCATTCACCGTGATCAGGCCGAGCGCGGGCGGCGTATCGATCAGAATAATGTCGAACTGATCGCGGCAAGCGGCGAGCGCGTCTTTGAGCCGGTAGGGCGCGTCAAACTGGCCCACAAGCATCGCTTCGAGCTTCGCCAGCGAGATCTTGGCGGGCGCCAGGCACAAGTTGGGGGTTTTGGTAGGCTTCACTACTTCGGCTAGAGCCAGATGGTGGTCTGCCAGAACGTCGTAAACCGAGTTTGAAATCTCGCTGAGAGGAAAGAAGGTGAGAGTGGTGTTCGCCTGCGGGTCGAGGTCGATCAGGAGCGTGCGCTTCTTTTTTAGAGCAAACGCGGCGGCGAGGTTCGTAGCGGTCGTGGTTTTTCCGACGCCGCCCTTCTGGTTTGCAATCGCGATGACCGTGGCCACTCAGCACTCCCGCAGAAACCAGAAAGCAGAAGTCAGAAACCAGAAGTCAGAAAGGGCGGCGACTTCTGGCTTCTAGTTTCTGACTTCTGCTTTTCGTTACATCTTGTAGCGCCCGATATCGTCGTCGTTGAGGCTCTCCAGCCACTTGCTCAGTTCTTCGTTGTTCACTTTATCCGAAACCGCCCCGGAAACCTTTGAGGTCTTCAAGACGTCATCTTCAACGAAAATCGGGCAATCCACGCGCAAAGCCAGGGCCAGCGCGTCGCTGGGGCGGGAGTCAATCGAGATAATCTGTCCGTCGCGCTCCAACCAGATTAAAGCGTAGAACGTATCCTCGCGCAAGTCGTTCACCACCACCTTGTTAACGCGCGCTTCCAGGCCAAACAAGAGGTTGCGGATAAGATCATGCGTCATCGGGCGGGGTGTGTTAACCTTCTCGATTTCAAGTGCAATCGCATTGGCTTCATAAATTCCCACCCAGATGGGCAGCACCTGCGCTCCTGCCGAATCTCGAAGGATCACGATTGGCATGTTCGTTACCGGGTCCATCATCAATCCCCGGATTTTCATTTCTACTTCCATCGGCTCCTCCTTGCGTTCGCGCGGCTTCCGTCATTTCCGCCCGGCAGCGGCGCCTTTGAATTTCACCGCGGCCTCGAGCCGTGAGGCCGCTGACAATGTGACACCCTCACACCGGATCGGCCCGCATTCCAACGAGGCTATTAGGGCCAGCGGACGTCACGCGGACGGTGAAATAGCTTCCAGCCCACGCCGCCTCGCCGGGAAAGTTCACTACCTGATTGCTGGCCGTGCGCCCGGTTGCTTGATGCAGTTTCGGCTGAAAGCTCTCCGTGAGCACTTCGTACCTCTGGCCGATCCGCCCCTGGTTCCGGCGCAACTGAATCTGCCGCTGCTTCTCCTGCAGAATCAGCAGACGCCGGCCCTTCTCTTCCTCAGAAACCGAGTCTTCCATCGACCCCGCGGACGTCTTCGGGCGGACCGAGTACTTGAATGAAAAGACCTGGTCGTATTCGACCAGGTCGAGAAGTTGGAGCGTTTGTTCGAAGTCTTCCGCAGTTTCGCCGCAGAAGCCAACGATGATATCGGTTGAGACGCTGATTTCGCGTTCCGAGCTGCGAATACAATCGATTTTCTGCAGATAATCCTCTCGCGTATAGGTGCGCCGCATTCGGGCCAGCACGCGGTTTGAGCCGCACTGGACGGGAAGATGAATATGATTACACAGCACCGGATACGCCTCGATGGCGCGCACGATCTCAGGAGAAAAATCGCTAGGGTGCGATGTGGTGAAGCGAAGGCGCCGCAATCCCGGAATCTCTGCCACTTGCACCAGCAAGCCGGTGAAGTTCAGCCGCGTCGGCGAAGGGTCCTGGTAAGAATTGACCGTTTGGCCCAGGAGTTGAATCTCCGTGTAGCCCGCGTCCACCAGCTTTCTCGCCTCGTCGAGAATGTTGGCGCTGGGACGGCTGCGCTCGGGGCCACGAGTCATGGGGACCACGCAGTAAGCGCACGCTTTATCGCAGCCCTCGATGATGGTGATGTAAGCGCGGAACGGGTGATCGCGCCGCGTGATTTCCGTCTCAAAGCACTGATCGGTATCGAGCGAAAGGCCGGTAACGCGCGGCTCGCCCCTCTCGATGCGGTCAATCAGTTCAGAAATCCGGGAGTAGCTAGCTGAGCCGCACACTAAGCTTACTTGGGGCGCCCGCTCGAAGATTCGCTCGCCTTCCTGTTGCGCGACGCATCCCAATACGCCAATGATTTTCCCGCTCTCCCGATACCTTTTCTTGAAAGCTCCAAGCCGCGAGAAAACCTTCTGGGCAGCCTTTTCACGGATGCTGCACGTATTGTAGAGAATCAGGTCCGCCGCTTCGTGGGTGGACACGGCGCGATAGCCCTTCGCAAAGAGGGCGCCGGCCACCTTCTCCGAATCATGGACGTTCATCTGGCAGCCAAAAGTTTCGATATAGAATGTCTTTGCCGCGGCGGAGGCTTCGCCCGAGGCTGGATGTTTGGCGACGGGGTTTCCCGCGCCGGAAGGCTCGCGGGTTGACAAGTTTTCAGGAACGTTTGCCGTTTGTATTAAGGATGCCGCAGCCTGAGCGGGCTGTATCTGGACAAGCGCCTGATCCATAAGTGGCGGGGAGATTCCCCGACTCAGTATAACGCCATTGCCGGGAGAGACGCCATTCTCGAAACTTCCGGCGCACAATTAGTTCGCACTCGCCGGCCGACTCTGCAGAGTGTGAAGGATCGCCAGCGCTTTTTGCGCTTCCAGGTCATCTGGATCCTGCGATTTGCTCAAAACCTGCGCGAGGCTGTAGAGCGCCTTGGCGTTGTTCGGGTCCGTCTCGAGCGCCAGTCGCCAGTGCCGGATCGCCTCCGGCGTTCTGCCTTGATTCTCCAGATTCCGTCCCAGAAGATATTGCGCATTGGAATCGGCGAGTTCGAGGGCGACAACCTTCTGAAGGGTATCGGTCGATTGCCGCAGATGGTGCTCGTCCCTCTCGATTTCCCCGAGCAGGTAAAGTGCTGCCGGATAATCAGGAACCAGCTTGCAGGCGTTCTCCAGCGCCTGCTGCGCCTCATTGAGGCGGCTGAATTCGGAGTGCGAGTGCACCCGGCATGCCGGCTGGCCAGCCCGCCCTTCGCAGCGGCAAACCAAGTGAGAAGATCCGGTTAGAACTTTTTAATTGGCCTTTGTTTTCTGTAACCTAACAGCTTCGTTCGGTAAATTCGGGGCTTCTGGAGGTTCCGGTCCCTCTTGTTGGGCACGGAGGCCGTGCTTGATCGAGTTGAAGCGCGACCGGAGTTTTCCCTGGTCCGTGATGGGACCTCTCGATTTCAGGGCGTTGGCGCGATTCGCCGCGGTCATGGCTCGCGTCGCATTCTTGTCAATCAGGCCCATTGAGTCCGCCCTTCTGATCCCTGGTTCGTAGAACAATTCTAGATGAAGTCAAGGTTAACAGTGAGACGAATGAGGCAGTTGTTTTGAGACAAACGGGACTGACGGGACGGGCGAGACAATTTGTTGTGCGGTACGGAGCCCGTAAAGAATCTCGCGCCCTAATCCACGCCTGTGAGTTTCACCACAAACGCGTACGGCGCGGGAAAGCCGCCAGGGTCAACGCGCGGGGTATCAATTTGGAGCTGCCCGTGGGCGAAGCGGGTCTTGAGTGAGCCATCCCGGCCCAGGAGCGTCGCTGAAACCTGCCCGGCACGTTTGGGCTCGGTCAGGTTCAGCTCAGGTCCAGGCCACTTCAGGCAAATCGCATAAACGGCGCCCGCCTGGCTTGTATACCAGACGTTATCTCCTTCGTTCGCCGAGCGCCAAGGCCGGCTCCCGTAAATGGCCTCGCCATTGGTCTTCAGCCACTGGCCCATTTCGAGCAATCGCTCCTGCATAATATCGGGAATTCGACCGTCGGCTGTGGGACCCACGTCGAGCAGAAAATTGCCGCCACGGCTCACAGTTTTGACCAGCAGCGCGATGAGCTGGTCAGGCGTCTTATAATCCTCCACGTCCTCGTTGCGGTTATATCCATAAGAGGCGCCGATGCCCTGGTCTTCTTCCCATTTGTGAACTCCGCCGTAATTCACCTTCTGGAAATTTGCTCCGCCCTTTCCATATTCAGAAGTGTAAAAGCCTCCGTCCTTGCCCCGCGTTTCACTGCCCCAGCGGTCATTGATGGCTATGTAGTCTTTTACAGGCGAGTCGTTGAATAACCAAGCAAGGAACTGAGTGCTCTTCCATACGCTGCTGGGCTTTTCCCATTCCCCGTCCGTCCAAAGGACTGCCGGATGATAGCGATTGACGACATCTTTCATCTGAGGAAGCATGACCTCATCCACGTAACGATTCACGTCATGGAGATAGTAGGGGTTATACCATTCGTAAAGTGAATAGTAGAGGCCCATTCTCAAGCCTTCTGCGCGGACGGCGGCGCTGAGCTCTCCCACCAGGTCCTGATGCGGGCCAACATCCACGCTGTTCCAATTCCAGCTCTCGGCGCTTGGCCACAGGCAGAATCCCTCGTGGTGTTTTGAGGTAAGCACCACGTAGCGCGCACCGGCGGCCTTGAACAATTCCGCCCATTGCCCGGGATTAAACAGGCGGGCCTTGAACATCGGAGCGAAATCCTGATATTTGAAGTTTGCGCCGTAAGTTTTCACGTGGAATTTCCAGGTTGCGCCGCTGTGGTCCTGCATCGAATGCCAGTACCATTCGGCATATTGTCCCTTAGGCGCCCAGGCGGGTACCGAATAAACGCCCCAGTGAACAAAAATTCCAAATTTGGCCTGGTCGTACCACTGCGGGATAGGGCGGGTGTTGAGGGAGTTCCAGTCAGACTGGTAGGTCTTCTGCTGGGAAAATGAGGTCGCGCTCGCGAGAAGCAAGACGGCAGTTGCCAAGATTAGGTTACGTCTCAATCGCTCCTCCTCGAATTATGAATTTTAGAACGCGATCACATCGCCTTAATTCACAATTCATAATTCAGAATTCATCATTCACGCTGGTTCTATCGCAACAACGCTAGCGTTCGGATCGGGAGGGTGCGAAGGCAAGCTGATAGCGACCCGATCCGGGTATTGCGTAAACGTAAGCGGACGTCCATCCGCAAGCATCGAGGCTCGCAGGATCCGCCCGAGGCCCGCGACATCCAAAGTGCCGCTCTCGGGCCAGTCAAAGATGTGGAGATAAACTATCTTTCCTTTGGCAGTCGTACGGCCGTAAGCGAGGTCCTGCAGCGGACCATAGGTCGTTCCGTAGATTGCTTCCCCATTCACCCGCAGCCAGTCACCCATTGCGCGCAGCCGCTGCTGGAATTCAGGCTGGATCGTTCCTTCCGGAGTCGGTCCCACATTAAGGAGAAAATTCCCGCCCCGGCTTGCCACTTCAATCAGCGTTCGAATCAGGTGACGGGAGGACTTGTAGTTGTGGTCGTTCTTGTTGTACGCCCAGGTGGTGTTGATGGTCATACAGGTTTCCCAGGGCCGGAATTTCGCCCGTGCCGGAATAGCCGTAGGAAGCTTCTGCGCCTCCGACGGATTTGTTCCGCGAATCGTTACGCCCTTCACGGGAATACGCATCGGCACCCATTGCTCGGGTGTGTCATAGTCCGCAGGAATGCCGAGCCGGTTATCGACCATCGTATTCGGCGACATCGAGCGGATCATTTCCAGGAACGAATATCCATCGTATTTTTCCTGATGGTCCAATCCGTCAAAGAAGATTTCCACCGGCTGCCCGTAACGCCAGATCAACTCCCGAAGCTGAAGAGCCATGTAGTGCAAGTAAACCGGCCACTCGGCCCGCTGCGGTTCCCCATGCCAGTTCTCCTTGACGAGTTTTGAGGTGTCGCGGTAATTGGGGTTGTGCATGTCCGGAGGGGAATAATAGTAACCGAGCGCCATATTGCGCCGGTGGCAAGCCGCGGCCAGCATGCCGATGATGTCCTTCTTGTATGGCGTATTAGTGATTTTATAATCCGTATAGGAAGAGTCGAACATGCAGAACCCGTCGTGATGCTTACAAACGGGAACCATGTAGCGCTGCCCGGCCGCCTCAGCGAGATCAATCCACTCGTCGGGATCGTACTTCACCGGATCAAACCGCTTATAGAGGTTTACGTACTCTTCCTGCGTGATGTTCCACTGCGGGTCCGGAACCATGATGGGCCAGGAAATCTCGACGCTGGCCAGGGAAACGGGCCCCCAGTGAATGAACATGCCAAATTTGGCTTCGTTGAACCACCTCAGACCCTCCGGCGGTGTCTCCAAGAAGGGAATGGGCTTCTGCCAGGTGCTTACCGGCGGCGTCTGTTCCTCCGCAATTTCGGCTTGAGGCGATGCTTTCGCCGGCACGGAACCCACCGTGGCGGCAGCAGCACCCGCAGCTCCTGCACCAATAACCTTGAACAAATCCCGACGCTTCAGATCACGTCGTGC
>JASHOS010000092.1 GCA_030040995.1 Terriglobia bacterium
AAGCGAGCGGTGATTGATGCCATTCCCCAATTGGCAGCTATTCCCGTGAGCTACATGACCGATCCAGTGCGCCTTCCCTACCAATCAGAATCCTTTTCAGCGGTGCTTTCTGTGGGAGTCTTGGAGCACGTCCCGGATTTGAAGGGATCGCTGAAGGAGGTTCACCGAGTTCTCCAACCGGAAGGCAAATTCTTCCTATTCATGTTCCCAAACCGCTTCTCGTGGGCGGAATGGGTGGCAGCCAGCCGGGGAATTTCGGTCCATCCGCAGAAATTCACTTTCCGGCAAACCGAAGCGCTTTTGCAGGAGCATGGATTTCGAGTCGAGCAGAAGTGGCGTCGTAACTTGCTGCCTAAGAATCTTACCGGCCTAAGTCCGGCGATCAAATCGCTTTATGGCAAGTATTACCATCAGATCGAGTTGCTCGACCGAGCCCTGTGCTCCATCCCGCCCGTTTCATGGCTCAGCGGTGTGATTGAGCTAACCGCAAAGAAGTAATGACAGATGGCGCGCTGATGAGCCAAGTCATTACCGTTGATGCTCGGATGCTAGGCGCGACGGGCATAGGAACATACCTGTACGAGCTGCTAACCGGCCTGGCAGGGACGGACCATGAGTTTCGGTTTGAGGTACTCTGCCCAAAGCAAGACTTGGCGGAAGAATTCCCTCGCGATAGATTCGAGTTCGTTCGTGCAGCTTCGCCGATTTACAGCTTAAGAGAGCAATGGGAAATCGCTCGCCTCGCTCGCGAGGCAGACCTACTTCATTGCCCGCATTACAACATCCCGTATTTTTATCGGGGCCGGCTAGTCGTAACGATTCACGATCTGACGCATCTCGCTCATGCCGACTTCGTTCCCAACCGCGCCGCATATTATTACGCGCGATTCATGCTGAAGGCGGCGGCCCGCCACGCAAGGCAAGTGATCACCGTTTCTCAGTTTTCGAAGAAATCCATTTGCGAGACTTTAGATGCTCCAGAAGAAAAAGTCCACGTAATCTCCTATGGAGTTCCACAGCGAATCTTGCAGAACAGTCCCGCCAACCTATCACTCGCCAATAAGCTTAAAATCACGAAGCCTTACGTTCTATTCGTCGGAGCGCTTAAGCCCCACAAGAACGTTCAAACCTTGCTGCGGGCCTTTGCGCTCCTTTCGGAACAACCCAGAATGTCTCATCAGCTTGTCGTTGCGGGTAAACTTGACAGTTCTTACCCGGCGCTCTCTGATCTCTTGCGAGAATTGTCGCTCGACGATCAAGTGGTATTTACGGGTCACGTTACAGACAACGACCTGTGCGTCCTCTATGCCCAGGCTAAAGTCTTTGTGCTTCCGTCTCTTAATGAAGGCTACGGGCTGCCTGTACTTGAAGCGATGGCTTACGGAGTGCCCGTCGTAGTTTCGAACACCAGCTCGCTGCCCGAAGTGGCAGGCGATGCCGGTATTCTGGTAGACCCGCGCGACGATCGGAGCATTGCCAAGGCGCTCGAACGCGTCTTGGGAGACGCCGAGCTTCGGAAAGAGTTGGGCGAGCGTGGCCGGAAGCGAGCGCACAGCTTCTCCACAAAGGAGTTTGCGCTGAAACACCTGGAAGTCTATCGCGCGGCCCTCTCCTGATTTTGGATTTTAGACTTTCGAATTTAGATTGGCGGTGAACCGCAAACCTTGTTTTGGGTCCGCGCCAGTTGTGAGAAGCACCGGGATAACTGACCACTAACCACTGATCTCTAACCGCTCGCTGGCACGTTGACATTTCGACGCGCCGGCCTATATGCTTTTGCATGTGCCACGAACCACATTGGTGCGTTTTCACCGCGCGGCGCGAGAGCTGCTTCGGGAGCTTGCGGAGGGCTCGGCTCCCCGGGCGATCCCCTGGCCCTGTGTTTATGAATTCCTGAGAAGGCTTTGGTCAGCGGACGGTTTCGAGTAGTAGTAGAACGCGTGGGCGGGATGATCACATGAAAACGCCAGTCATCGTTCGCAACCCGGAGATCCTCGGCGGGCCCCCGTGTTTCCGCGGTACTCGGGTCCCCTTTCAAAACCTCCTGGATTACCTCGAAGCCGGTGACACACTGGATGACTTCCTGGAACAGTTTCCAACCGTGACCCGGGAAATGGCGATCGAGACCCTTGAGACTGCCAAAGAATCGCTCCTGGCGAGGATCGGTTGAAGATCCTCTTGGACGAATGCCTCCCGAAAGACCTTCGAAAGTACCTCGTTGGGTACGAGTGTGGGACCGTACCAGGAGCGTGATTCTCAGGTAAGAGAAACGGCGAACTGCTCGCCCTCGCGGAACATGCGGGCTGGCAAGTATTCTTGACCGTTGATCAAGGAATCGAATATCAGCAGAATCTTGCCGGTTTCGACGTGGATCTCAAAAACTTGCTTCGTTCGCACACGCGACGGAACACGGGGGCCGCCGACCGAAATTTTCGGAGCAGTCTGGCGAGCCTGGAGGATCTCTTCACAGCCTCTCGCTGATCAATCGCCACGGCTTGCGGATCGCTAATGGTTGAAAGCTGACTGCTGACTGCTTTTTGCTCGTCACTTATCACTGCTCTTTATGCGGGTCGCATTAATTCATGATTGCATCGTTCACGTGGGCGGAGCTGAGCGAGTGCTGCAAAACCTGCATACTATCTTCCCTGACGCGCCCATTTATGCTCTAGTTTGCGACAAGAGGGTAGCCCAGGGGTTACTTCCCGGCGCTCGCATCCGTACTTCCTTTGCGCAGAGTTTGCCCTGGTCCG
>JASHOS010000093.1 GCA_030040995.1 Terriglobia bacterium
GGAACTCTTGCTGAACTGGTTTCGGGCCAAAGGCGAGATTTCCGCTGGTGCCGTGGAGGGTCTCAACAACAAAATCCGAGTGGTGACCCGACGGTCGTACGGCTTTCGCACCTTTGAAGCCATGGAAATTGCGCTCTATCACACGCTTGGACGCCTCCCCGAGCCCGAATCAACCCACAAATATTGCTGAGGAGGCAGAAATATATACGTTTACGATGCCGTCGGAGACCTTCCAGGGAGATTTTAGCGGCTTGCCTTCAATAAAGGTTCCAGAAACCGAGGACCCCGCAGAAATTGCAAAGTTCGCGTCTTATGGTCTCTCCCCGGGAGAGGCGTTTCCCAATAATACTATTCCTCAAGGACTCATTGATCCTAATGTTGCGCGTCTGTTGGAGACCGGCATCTTCCCTCAGCCGAACACCCCCGATGGCACCCATTATTCTTCTCCTGCGCCGAGTAGCACCAACTTGCATGAGGAGGTCGCCCGAGTGGACCATCGATTCAATGATGTCTTTACGGGTATGGCCAGCTTTCTCGAAGACGACGCGACAATCCACAACGCGACGCCCGGCGGTGGCGACACGTATCCCACCGTGGCTGAGCGAAGGATTTCGCCGACTTACTCGGGTCAGTTTCGTCTGACGGAGACCTTCAGATCCAATCTGTTAAACGAAACCTCCTTCAACATCGACGAGCTCGGAGAAAGCGAAATCCCAACCGGCGACTACCCGATTCCCGCGGGATTTAGCGCAATCCCATATTTCACCGGGGTGAATGCTGAAAACCGCATTCCGCAAATCTCCATCGGAGAACCCTATGGCGTCACGTACACCACCCGGGATCTACCCTATGCCAGCCTTTATCACAATAACCAAATTGAAGACACTCTGACCTGGATACGCGGAAAGCACGAACTGGGTTTCGGCGCTTCCTATATGTGGGCGCTTAAAAAACAGAATTTTGGCACGCTCACTCAGGGCGACTATAGTTTCACGGGCGCATTTACCGGGAACGCGTTTGCTGACTTCCTTCTCGGCTACGCTGGCAGTTACAACCAAGCGGTGAATGATAACTTTGTCGATGTGGCGAATCACAGAGTAGATCTCTACGCCAAAGACAACTGGACGGTAACACCCCGGCTCACCTTGAACCTTGGATTACGTTGGGACTTTGTGCCGCATGGTTACGATATTAATTCGGCAATGTCCACTTTTGTCCCGGCAGACTACAACCCCGCCGACGCTCCCACCTTCAATGCAGATGGAAGCCTGGATACCAGCGGGCCCGGTTTTACCGCGGTCACGGGCGTTTCTCATGCTGTTTCGAACATTCCCTTTTACCTGAATGGCGTTGCCTTGGCCGGAAGAAATGGGGAGCCGAGAAGCATGGTGGAAACTGACTATGATGATTTGGCCCCCCGCGTTGGGTTTGCTTATGCGCTCACAGGCGACTCCAAGACCGTCCTTCGCGGCGGGTTTGGCATGTTCTATGAACAGCTCTCAGGTAACGACATCTACGATAGTGGGTCCAACCCTCCGTTCTCGTATGTTCCTAGCGCGAATAATGTCTTTTTTTCCGATCCCGCGACCAGTAACGTTACTGGGCTGACGGCCGCCCAACCAATCTTCCCATCATCCCTTTCAGCCATCAGCTACCACTATCCGCTTCCTACTTCAGTGCAATACAACTTGGGAGTCCAACGCCAATTGTCCCCCATAGCGGTTCTTAGTGTTGGGTATGTCGGGACTTTTCTTTATAACCAGACGAACAGCAGCGATATCAATACGGTTCCTCTCAATGATCCGAATCGCCTTGCCATCTGCGGCGGAAATTGCGGATATACAGGCCCGGCCTACGATCCAGACCTCGATCGAAACTATCCGGGATTCTCTGATATTTCGTACGAATTTGGGGATGATTACCATGATGATTACAATTCGCTTCAAACGTCTTTGCTGATCCATGCGCGACGGGATCTGAACTTCACCCTTGCATATACATGGTCACACGCCATTGATTACGGATCAGGCGACGGTTCCGGGTTCTCGGATCCATATAACTTCAGCTACGACAGGGGAAGCGCGGATTACGACCGCAGGCACGTAGTGCAAATCAGCTACTTTTACTCGTTACCGTTCTTCCGCGGCGACGCGAATCGGTTTGTCAGAGCCACCCTTCGGAGCTGGCAGCTTTCGGGCGTGACCACATTCGAAACCGGGAATCCAAATTCAATAGATCTCGGATACGACAATACTGGCCTGGGCGGGAACGAGACCAGCCGGGCGGATAGTATCGGCCCCATCACTTACCCCAAAACTCGGCTCGAATGGTTCGATCCTTCTTCTTTTTCCGCTCCCCCGCCTCTGGTCTTCGGCGATTCAGGGAGGAATATTGTCTATGGCCCAGGACTTAACAACTGGGACATAGCACTGTCCAAAGTCTTTCCACTCTGGGGAGAGGGGCGGCAATTTCAGTTTCGGTTCGAAGCCTACAACGCTTTTAACCTCGCGGAGTTCGACGGCATCAACACTACTTTCAGCAGTGGTCCTGGGGAGTTTGGCACGGTAACGTCAGCCTTTTCACCGCGCGTTCTGCAGCTCGGCGGCCAAATAACATGGTAGCCGCAATTCGCAAAAGCATCTGCCAGGTAATGCGCCATCAGCCGTTTGCGATTAGGCTAAATGGGGCGGGACTATCTCCTTTCTCTTTCCATCCTGGTCGTGGCGTCGCGTGTTCCTGTTTCCGGCCCTTTTGCTACTTGTTCTTGCGGTGATCTTCGTATTCGGGGTGCGAAACGAACCGCGCGATGTAGGCTTGCACGGCATCGAAGACGAGCCGGACTGCAGTTCCAACGCAGCGGTAGAATCGAAACCGACGCTCGCCCGACGTCAGAATTCGGCAAAAGTAATTCGCGATCTGATGACTAGTCCTGCCATCTGGGCCATCAGCCTGATGTATTTCTTTCTTACTGTTACACGCTATTCGTTTCTCTTCTGGCTTCCTCTCTTGTCGCACAAAGTAGGCGCTCTGGCATAAATGGCTAACAGCAAGGTCCGCTCCATCATGAACTTGCGCACTGCCGCATGGAATCCGATATCAGACCGCATGCTTTTCTGGTATGTGCTCTGAGTCGCTAATAAGTGGTTTGTTTGTAATGCTGGCGACTGCTATGGCTCAGGTAGCGGTTGGATCGAGAAGTGATAGACGTAACCAATTAAGTTGCTTTATCGCAGCAACTTGTGCGTGCTGGCGGGGACGACGGGGCTCGAACCCGCGATCTCATGCGTGACAGGTCTATGGCTCTCATCCACCCATTTCAGTATTCCCTTTCCCCTCATTGATTTATGCCATTTCGGGGTTTCTGCTTTCGCTCGAAGTCGAACCCCTTTTCAGTCAGATACATAGGGTTTTGGTACAGTTCTGTTACAGGCGGTGCGCGGAGCCCTCCTTTAGACGGCCAACCCAAGACCCCATCAGTCCCATCCTGCAAGGACCTCACTCGCCATTCCAATGGATGCCTATAATCCTCAGTAGTGCCCAGGAAGGCCCAGCGCTCTCTTCTCTTGCCAGTGTCCACTCAATCCTCCCGCGCGTCGGCCTGACCGCCAGGTGGCTCAAGCAGGTCAACTCCATCTTGCTTATTCGGGAACAGCGCGAGCAGCGAAAGCAGGGTGTCGCGTTTAACGCTAGGCCATTTGTACTTTGCGGACTTCCTCTCCGTCCTGTTCCCAAGGATCAGCTCGTCTACAAACGTCGGAACGGAAGCTTCTTCCTTCATATCGTCGGGCATCCAGATTTCGGCCTTCCTTTTGGCCAGGACAGGCTCATCCCCATCTGGGTCGCGACCCTCGCGCTCCGCCAGAAGAGCCGAACCGTACATTTCGAGAGCGCCGCTCAGATGTTGGACTTCTTCCGAATGCCGAAAGACGGCCGATATTACCGCCGCATCGCCGAAGGCTTTCAGCGAATCTTCGCTTCTACGATCTTTTTCGGAATGGACGAACACCCCCATAGCAGTCGTTTGATCGACTGGGCTCGCTTTCATTTCTTCGACCAGCTTCACGTTTGGTTCACTGATGACGACGGCGACCACTCGAATACGATCACCCTCAGCGAAGCCTTCTACAGCGAAATCGACCGGCATCGCGTGCCCATGGAGCGCGAAGTGGTGATTGCGCTGGCCAACTCGCCCGGTGTCCTCGATTTCTATGTGTGGATTGCTTGGAAGAGCTGGGTAGTCAAGGCGGGAGAAGTTTCCGTCCCTCTCTTTTCGGCTGGCGGTCTCAGGGATCAACTCGGTTGCCAGATTCATCCAGAAGATCGATTCCTGCGCAGAAAGATCAACCAGTGGCTTCGAGTAATCTGCGCCCACTGGCTTCAGTGTCCAGCCAAAATTTCCCCGGATGGCCAAAGTCTGATTATTGGCTGTTCGCGGCGCTCACCGGCCCTTCATTCAGCTCCAATGTCTGTGGTTTCATGAATGCCTTCCGGCCTTATCCGAACAGGCGGTCGACTGTCACGGGAGGAATGTCACTAAATTCTTGAAGTCCTCCGCCGTTCCGCATTCCAGGTAAACCGTCAGACTCTCAACCGCTTCGCCGATGGGCACGGTGTCCGAAACGACGATCACCCCTGGCATGGGCTGCCGTGACCGAATTCGTTGGTAAGCGTGTCTCGGGATTGTCTGGCGGTCATGAGTAAACACGATCCGGTGTTGCTCGGCAGCCCATTCAAGCAAGGCGGAATCTTGACTGCCGCCAAGCCCGACATTCTGGGCTATAAGAACATCAAGGCTTCCGGCTCGGAGCTTAATTCCTCGTAGTATCCTATGACTGAAATTTTCGTCGGCGAGAACAGACAGCATGGGTGGGCTTGAGCTTACGGTTTGGCCCTCAACTGCGCGTACCGTTCTCGCACGCGCCGCCTCAACGCCTCGGCCCGTGGCCGTTCCTCGATCTCAGTCCGAACCTTTTGGGCCTCTTCTTCGCGCCGCCGCAAATACTCGCTGACGCGGTTCTCGTGCTCGAGATAGTACGAGATCGCACCATATATCTCCCGAAGGCTGAGGCCGGGAAAATCGTCCTGGATCTGTTCGGCCGTCGCACCCTGAGTGAATTCGTGGACAACCGAATCGAGCGTGACGCGCGAGCTTCCGATGCGGATCGAGCCATCTTCCCAAAGCGTCAATGGCGCTGTCTGTGTTGTTTCGAGTGCTGGCATCAGGTCAATTATACAGGAGTCGCGAACCTCACGATCTCTGCAGGCCGCCGCGACAACTGGCCACCGATTGATCTAATTCGGCTTGCCCTTTTTCCGAGGTTCCGATTCAAGAATCCGTTTACCACTCTCCTGAATATAGTAGTCGGCCACCGGGCCGGCCATCCCGAGCTGTTATTGCAATTGCTTGCCCGCTTCTGTTTCCGCCTCTGGACCTTTCGGCTGGTTTTCCCACAGTCGACTACTTCGGACTTCCATTCGGCCAGGATCAGCTCATGCCGATCTGGGTCGCCATGCTCGCTGTTCGACAAAAGTCTCGCGAGGTCCATTTCGAATCCGCTGCTCAGATGCTCGACTTTTTCCGCCTGCCCAAAGATGGATTCCACTATCGCCGCCTGGTTCAAGCCTTCAAGCGAGTCTTCGGCGCCACGATGTTCTTCGGAACCGAAGAGCAGTTAACAGCCAAGACGCTGATCGACTGGACCCGATTTCACTTTCTTGATCGCATGCAGCTCTGGTACAGCACGAACAACGGATGTTCCATCGGCGAGTCGGAGTTAAATGAAAACGTGATCACACTCAGTGAGGCTTTCTACAGCGAGATTGACCGCCGCCGGATTCCGGTCGAGCGCGAAGTCGTTTCGTCACTCGCTCACGCGCCAGGCATTCTCGATTTCTACCTCTGGCTTGTCTGGAAAACCTGGACAGTGAACGGCGTTCCGAGTCGCATCCCGATTGTAGGCCCCGCAGGTCTCTGTGACCAGCTCGGAGCAGCACAATACTCGTCGCCTCGCCGCTTTCGCCACCTGATCGTCGAGTGGCTCGCGAGAGTGAAAGCGTACTGGCCCGAGTGTCCCGCTGTCGTGACCAGCGACCGCCGCTTCCTCATCGTTCATTCGTCGCGAAAATCGCCTCCTCTCAATTGCGCGCCGTTCTAAATCTCCTCAAGTCACCCATCCCTGTGCGACCCGCCCCCCGAGCCGAAACCTGTTGCTCTTCGCCCGTCCATCGAAGCTTCTCATCCGAATGGTCATCTCAAGGTTCTTGTGAATCAGAATCTTCGCTCCGCGCCAGAAGCCTCGGTACGGACGCACGACGGCCCTCAAGAGGTAAAAAGCATCGGAAATGATATCGCGCGTGAGTGGCTGGATATCCAACACCACGACGCCCGGATGCTGCGGGAGGGGAAACCGGCGGTCGTTCAGAGAATCCTGGTCATGGCTCAAAAGCCTACGGCCTTGCTGCCGCGCGTAGGCGTAATGATCCGTGTCGTCGCGATGGCTCATTCCAGCCTCACGTGCGCTCGTGATATCGAATGCGAGGTCTCTCAAGATTTCAATAAGCACGGGCTCGATGTTCTCGTCCGCGTAGAACCTCGCCATCCGGCGGAACCGCTGGTGAAATGCCCGCATCTCCCCGGGGTTGAGGTACTCTATTCGCTGCCAGCCTCTAGCCACAGGCGTTACCCCTTATCCACAGCCACCTCTTTGCCGCTTTGGGATGAGCTTCTTTCGGAAGTGCAGAGCCCCCGTACTGTCAGATTCACATAAAGAGAGCGCCGATACTGCGGTCTCCACTGCTGGACATGGCGAGAGTCTGGCGCAAGCAAAGCGACCCACCTAATGTCGGCGTTTGACGCGATTCTGATTGCGGAGTGCCTTTGGCAGGTCCCAACCAAACTCCTCGACCCAATTCCTCGGATGCCTGTATCTGTCTTTGATTAACTTCTCCAGGTCGTTAATGTGGATGAAGAGGTTTTTGTCACGGTCTGAATTCCCCATGAGTTTCGCGCCGTTTAGGAATTTCGTTGCCTTGGAAAAGTGGAACGTCATTGCGTGCTTCAGCGCAAGGGCGTAACCAACATGCGCGGCATCCGATTCACGCTGGGCTGCGGCAAATTCTTGCATGGCTTTCTCATAGAGCGCCGATGCATTATGGAAAGAATCCCGGAGTTTCCGGCGAGCTTTTCTGTCGTACCCGATCAGTTTGTCCAGGTTCCAGCGTCGGACATAGTAAACATTCATGATCTTACTTTTCCATCGTCCAGCATTCACGAGAATGCCGAGGTCGTACATGAATCGAGAGAAGGAGATCTCTGCCAGGCCCATGAGGATCTTTCCTTGAAAATAGTGGTCCGGGTTGGCCTCAAGCTCCTTGCGCGCGCCCGCCTCCAAGGCCGAGATGTCCTTTTCAAGCTGTTTTCTTTCTTCACCCAAGGCCCCGTATTCGGCCTTGTCCTCCTGGAGCGAAAAATCAAGCCATCGAAACACCTTCGCTGCAAGTTTCAAGTTCTGCTCCCGATAAAGCAGATGAGACATTTTCCTGAAGAGAAATTCCGCTTTCTGGACGAGCAGGAATGCATGAACGTCCCTTTTCGCCATCGCGGAGGCGATTTCGATGCACCGATCGGTAATCTGCAGCAACGTGTCGTTTTGACTGACGTGATCCAACGCGACAAGGAGTGACAGGCCCGCATTCAATTCAATTGCCGGATTCTTGGATTCATAGAGCTTCCAGAGTATTGGCTGGGCTTGGGCTGACATGCCTTGCTCGATAAAGTGCTGCGCCGTCCTAAGTTCGTCCACTTCAGGCATGATGTTTGTGGCGCCACTGCGCAAATTTCATTTTCAACCTAGCTCTGACCACCCTCCAGAGAAAGACGGGATCGAGCGGATATCGGCGGAACCATCGACGTCTCAGTTTTGGCGAATTCGCGATGAAACACTCGTGCGAGTGGCCGAAGACGTGTCGGTTGAATTCATGAACCGCATCCTGGCCAATGCCCAGATAGCCTCTCATATTGTTGACCCAGCTGAACACAATAGCAATCTCCGGGGACAGTGGCATGCTAACTTCTACATGCCTCTGCCCGAGTCCGGGGCCATAAAATCGCTGCCATTGCAATTCAGGATTGAAGAGGGAGCAGGGCGCGTCGGAAGTGATGAACGAGCTGCGCCTGTCGGCGCATAGAAATGCGAGATTCATCTTTCCAAGCGTGCTCGCAATGAAGGGGAGGCTGTAAATGATCGTCATCTTGTGCACGTTTTCTTTCTCTCGCCCCAGTTGCTGGGAGAGTCTTGCGGGAATTCCTTGCGCTTTCTCCTGATTCTCGACTATCGTTTTGAGCTGGTCATAGAAGCCTTCGACGTGCTCTTTTTGCTTCGTCGTCCGCTGGAGCATCGCTGCCACGAAGCCGCAGAGAATCGCATGCTCCTTCTGATCAAGCGGAATCTTTCGCCTGATTGAGCGTTCATAGACCAGCGCATAGTCGCTTTCGATCTGAGCGAAAGTTCTTTCGAGGACATAATCTTTGCCTCCATCTTTCCAGTTGAACGTGTAAACATCGGTTTCGGTCATGATGTTCTTGGGTGCCCGCTTCTTGCCCTTCTTGCTGGCGCGTTCGAAAACCCAGACGTACGGCTCTTGGCCGGCGGGGGTATTGGGATCAACGAACTGCCTCAGGTAGCACTGCGGGACTGTGTGCTGCGATTTGGGCTCGGACATTTTCTTTTTCTTACCCGCGACATGGCCCTTTCACGCTTTAGCGGGGCTGGGCCGTTCGCGATTTACCGTGTCTGTTCCATTTGCTATAGTTGCAATTCAGACGTCCCGGACGAATTTGAATCGGTCAGGACTTTTCCACAGCTATCGTAACGCACATTTCAGTCAAGCATTACCCTCCTCTTTCAGCGAAATCACCCGCCATCCGCGTTGTCGATACTCACCGTAGCTTCTAAAACCAGCGCAAAAGCTCTTAATTCAAGTGTCCGCGATTCGCATTTTGTGTACGATCCCGGTGCAACGTTTTCAGGTGCTTCCGATTTTTCACACTTATTCACTCTGCAACTCTATTGACGAGCGTACTCCTCGCAGAGCGCCGCGTCGGAAGATCACAAGATGAGAGGAGTTGGCCACGGTTCGACATGCGACGGAGCGCATCGGCTCACTCTCACTTCGCCCCAAAATCCACGACTATTTATGATATATACAAATATATTATTGACATGATGGTTATATTATTAATAAACTAATCTTTCATTAGCCCTTTCTCGATGCCTGGCGACGGAGGAATGCTGCAATGACGGACGATCTCTCACCCTCGGTGTCTCTTCTCCACCCTGGTAAAGCCTTGTCCAGGTCGCGAAGCTGGAGTTTTCTTACGGCACAAGGTCTTCTCTTTCGAGTTCATAAAGAGCGCCGAAGCTACGAGCCAGACGTGAGGCATGCGGCATGCCGCGTCCTTCAGCACACCATGCTAATCGGTCTGGCGATGATTATGTCGCTGGCAGGCGCGCGCGGCCAAGCGCTCCCCAAGGGCGGTCAGTACGTCGCGGGCTCCGGGACCATTGTTAGTTCCGGCTCGGCGATGACCATCACGCAGTCATCCACTCGCGGCATCATCGATTGGCAAAACTTCTCTATCGGCAGCGCGAATACCGTGAAGTTTAACAACGGATCAGGGGCGACGCTGAACCAGGTACTGGGTGGCAATCTCTCGGCGATTGAAGGCGAATTGACGTCTACTGGTTCGGTTTACCTGATTAATCCAAACGGCCTGGTGGTGGGTCCCGGCGGCAGGATCATCACCGGCGGCAGCTTCATCGGTTCGACACTCGGCGTATCCAACCAACAATTCATGCAGGGCGGAGCGCTGGACTTCTCGAGCGGCCTGGGCGGCCCGAACGGTGCGGTAATCAACAACGGGAAGATCGTCTCGCAAAACGGCAACGTGGCGCTACTCGGCTATTCAGCCAGCAACCTGGGCAACATCCTGGCGCCCGCAGGCACCGTCGCTGTTGCTGCCGGAAACCAGGTGCTCCTGCGGCCGCTCAACGGGCCGACAGGGATTTACGTAGCGGTGGGGACAAGCGGCAACGCCACGAATGGCGGCCGGATTGCGGCCGCCGCCGCAGCGATCGAATCGGCTGGAGGGAACGTCTACGAGCTCGCAGGCAATCAGAGCGGATTGATTAATGCCACGGGCAGCCAGACGATCAACGGCCAGGTGTGGTTGACGGCGTCCGACGGAGCGGTGAGCGTCTCCGGGACGGTCGAGGCGCAGAATGCCGATGGCTCAGGCGGCTCAATCATGGCCAAGGGGCAAAGCATTGCGCTATCGGCCAGTTCATCCCTGAACGCGGCAGGACTAACGGGTGGCGGGCAAATTGAAACTTCCGGACAATCGGTCTCATTCAGCGGCGGCCAAGTCAATGCAGGGCCTGGCGGGAGCTGGCTACTCGACCCGAACGATTTGACCATCGATTCCGCTCTAGCAGGGACAATTGAAACCTCGCTTGACGGCGGCACAAATGTCACTGAGCAAACCACTGCATCGGGAACCGGCGGAAGCGGCGACATCACGGTAGCCAGCAACATCGCCTGGACAACCGGGGCGTCGCTGACCTTGAGCGCCTACCGCAATATCACGATCGATACCGGTGTAACCATTTCCAATTCTGGGTCCGGCAACTTGACCTTGCGAGCCGATAATTCATCGACGGGCACGGGTGCGGTCACCTTCGACGGGACCGGGAGCGTGGATTTCTCCGCCAGCACGGGCGATGTAAGCATTCTTTACGATCCGGCTGATTACAGCAGTCCGGTCAGTTACAGCTCAAACGTCACAACCAACTCTTCGTGGACTGCGCCGTCCAGTCAAACCGTTTCGAGCCAGCTTACTGCCTACATGCTCATCAACAACGTTACGGACCTGTCCAATGTGAGCACCAATTTGAGTGGAACTTACGCGCTTGGAACCAATATCGATGCCAGTAGCGTCTCGAATTTCACGTCGTTGGGCAGCTTTTCCGGTATTCTTGACGGGCAAAACAACACCATCAATGGCTTGACTTCCACAGGCTCCGGCTTGATCACGACCATCTCCAGTGGCGGAATCGTGCGCAATCTCGGCCTCACCGACGTCTCGATTAATTCTTCCAATAGCAACGTCGGCGGTCTGGCCGGTACGAATTCGGGAGCGATCGTGAACAGTTATGTCACCGGCTCGGTTACTTCGAATAACAGCAATGAAGGAAACGTCGGCGGTTTAGTGGGAACCAATACTGCAACGATTGCCTCTTCATACTCCACTGCAAACGTAAACGCGAGCATCGGTGACGCAGGAAACGCAGGCGGACTGATCGGGACCATGAGCGGGGGTACCGTTACTGACTCCTATTCGAGCGGCCCGGTCACGGGTAACGGCTCCAACATGTATACCGGTGGATTTCTTGGATGGGGTGAGGGCGCCGGCTCGATCAGCTAC
>JASHOS010000094.1 GCA_030040995.1 Terriglobia bacterium
ATGCTAGGATAATTCTCAACAACTCTTCACCGTTCTTAATGTTGCGCCATCGGTCGACGGCCCCACTCGCCTTGGCCATCTCGCTCAGATTCTCTGGTAAAAACTGGCACAGATACTTCCAATCGTTCTCGATCAAGTTTTTGTCCATGCCAGGAAGCATACATCAAAGTCAATTCATTATTCTAGCGCCTATGCCCCCGTCCCCTCTCCCGCTCGCGGGAGAGGGGTGCCGAAGGCGGGGTGAGGGTGCCGCGAACCCAGGGCTTGCGCCCTGGGCTAGATTATCTCGCCGCTTCGCGGCTGAATCTCGCGGATCGGGAACTGAGTCCAACATCCCCAGGCCGACGTGGGGCGTTGGTCGCGGCCAAAGGCCGCGCTGCGCTACCCGCTCCCGATTCCTAGATACTGCGCTAGGTCTTTTCCGGCCGCAGGAGAGGAAAAAGAATGACGTCTCGGATGGATCGCGAGTTCGTGAGGAGCATGGTGAGGCGGTCAATTCCAATACCTTCGCCTGCGGTGGGAGGCATGCCGTAACTCAGGGCGCGGATATAGTCCTCGTCGATGGCGTGCGCGCTGAGATCACCCTTTTCGCGGAGAAGCTGCTGATATTCAAAGCGGTCGCGCTGTTCGCGCGGGTCGTTCAGCTCGCTGAAGGCGTTTGCTACCTCCATGCCACCGATATAGAGCTCGAAACGCTCGACAAAATTAGGATCGTCCGGCTTCTGCTTGGAAAGCGGTGAGACTTCCAGCGGGTAATCGAGAATGAACGCGGGCTGGATCAGATGTTCTTCGGCGACCGCCTCAAAAAGCTCCTGGAGCGCCAGGCCGGGCGCGCTATCCGCCGGGATTTCGAGCGGCGCCTGCGACGCTTTGTTATATTCTTCCACCCACTGGAAAGCCGAGCGCGGCGCGGCAAGATCGTCAAGCGTGGGACGAGAGGACGCGTTGGAGGGCCAATACTCGACGATGGCTTGTTTCATTGTGAGGCGATTGAATTGCTCGAATGAAATCGCGTGCCCGGCAAACTCGAATTCTAGCTTTCCCAGCACAGCCTGGGCGACGTGGCGCAGAAGCCGCTCGGTGAGGGCGATGAGGTCCGTATAGCTGGCATAAGCCTGATAAAACTCGAGCATGGTGAACTCGGGGTTGTGCTGCGTGGATATGCCTTCGTTGCGGAAGTTACGATTGATTTCATAGACGCGGTCGAAGCCGCCCACAATCAGCCGTTTTAGATAAAGCTCGGGAGCGATGCGCAGGTAAAGATCGATATCGAGAGCGTTATGGTGGGTCACAAAAGGCCGCGCCATAGCGCCGCCGGCGAGGGGCTGCATCATGGGCGTTTCAACTTCCATATAGCCTTCGCCTTCGAGGTATTCGCGAAGCGCGCGCACCAGCCGGCTGCGGCTTTCAAACACCTGCCGCGCCTCCTCGTTCACCATCAAGTCCAGGTACCGCTGCCGGTGGCGGATCTCCACGTCCGCGAGGCCGTGCCATTTTTCCGGCAAGGGCAACAGGCCTTTGGCCAGAAACGTGAGGCGGCTGGCGTGTACTGTAAGCTCGCCGGTGCGGGTGCGAAAAAGGTAGCCTTCGACGCCAATCAGGTCGCCAATATCCAGCAGCTTGTAAAGTGCGAAATCGCGCTCGCCCACCGCATCCTGCCGGATATAAATCTGCAGGCGCTTGCCTCCCCCCGCCACGTGCGCAAAGCCCGCTTTGCCGTGGGGCCGCATCGTCATGACGCGCCCGGCCAGGCGCACACCGGGCTTTTCGGATTCCAGCGCCTCTGCCGTACGCGTGGAATAGTCGGCAATCACCTGGGGAATGGAATGGGTTGGCTCATACTTGTGGGGGTAGAGCTCGAATCCAAGATCGGCAATCGCGCTTAGCTTCTTCTGCCGCTGAAGAACTAAATCCTCGGGTTCGTCGCCGTGCACCAACTGACCTCCAGTTTCAGCGTAGGATGCCAACGTTAACCGGGCATTATAATGTTAACGTAAGGAGATGGCAAAGATCACGAGCAAGCTGCAAACTCACGGTCCCCAAGGCCATTGCGGTTAGCACGGAAGAACGGCTAAGGCTTTTCGATCAGGGCACCAAGCGCCAAAAGCGCCGCGATGCGGCGTGGCAAGCCGACAGGACTGGAGCTGTCCGGCAGCCCGCCCACCGGGGATAGGGGCGCGAGGATCTTTACGAGCGTGCTTTCCCTCGGGTGCTGATGGTAAACCCGTTCAAGGAATAGTCCGCTCGGCACGTTCCCTGTTCCCTCCACCTGAATGCCGTGTACTATAATGGATTGCCGCCTGACGCGCCGGCGCATTGCTGGGCTGCGTCGAAGACGGCGCACGGAGGCCCTGACTTCTTGAAATGAGATTCACTCGCCGTGATCTACTCGCTTCCTCTTCACTTCTGCTCGGAGATACACTCCTCGAAAGGCTGGCAGCCCCATTAACCAAATGGCAGGAGCCCATCGGTTTGCAGGCGGCGCAATTGCCGGCTTCGACGCCAGGGCAGTCGCCGGTGACGTTTGTGGACGTCGCGAAGCAAGCCGGCGTGACGGTCGAAAACGTCTGGGGCGGCGTCGAACATAAGAGTTATATCATTGAGGCGAAAGGCAGCGGGATTGCCTTTTTCGACTATGACCATGACGGCTGGCTGGATATTTATCTGACCAACGGCTCGCGTCTCCATACCTCCTGGCCGCCCGGCCAGGCTCCGCACACGCACCTTCTCAAGAACAACCGGGACGGAACGTTCACCGACGTTACGGAGAAGTCCGGCATTGCGCGCACGGGATGGCAGACGGGTGTTTGCGTAGGAGACTACGACAATGACGGTTGGGACGATCTCTTCCTGACGTTCTGGGGACACAACGTGCTTTTCCACAACAATGGCGATGGCACGTTTACCGACGTCACGCACAAGGCGGGCCTCTACCAGGAGGAGGTCCGCTGGGGATCCGGGTGCTGCTTCCTGGACTACGACCGCGACGGTCACCTGGATCTGTTCGTTGCCAATTACATCGTGTTGGATTTGGCGAAGGTTCCGGCGCCCGGCCAGACAGGCTACTGCCAGTGGAAAGGCATTCCCGTCATGTGCGGTCCGCGCGGCCTGCCCGCAGGCAGTAATATTCTCTATCGCAACAACGGTGATGGCACCTTCACCGACGTCTCGGAAAAGGCGGGCATTCTCAAGCCAGGCCCGCGTTACTCGATCACCCCTGTTTCCTACGATTTCGATAACGACGGCTGGCCGGATATCTATGTCGCCGTCGATTCCGAGCCGAGCATATTGTTTCAGAACAACCACGATGGCACCTTCACGGACAACGGCGTGATGGCAGGCGTGGCCTACAACGAAGACGGCCAGGAGCAGTCGGGAATGGGCGTGGCCGTGGCAGACTATGACTGCGACGGCCGGTTCGATATCTTTAAGACGAACTTTGCCGAAGACACTTGCGACCTCTATCGCAACAACGGTGATGGCACCTTCACCGACGTTACTTTTGTTTCCGGAGTCGGCGTTAACACGCTGTATGTTTGCTGGGGATGCGGATTTATCGACTACGATAATGACGGCTGGCAAGACATCTTTCAAGTGAATGGACACGTCTACCCGGAAGTTGACAACTATCATCTCGATGAGACGTTTAAGGAGCCGCGAATCGTTTATCGCAATATGGGAAACGGAAAATTCAAAGACGTCTCTAAGGAAATGGGTCCCGGCGTAACCGAGCGATTCTCCAGCCGCGGGGCCGCGTTTGGCGACTATCTCAACAACGGGTGCATGGACGCGGTAATTTTCAATATGAACGATCCGCCTTCCTTGCTGAAGAATATTGGCGGCAATAAACAGAATTGGATCAAGCTGAAGCTGATTGGAACGCATTGCAACCGCACAGCGATCGGCGCGCGCGCTTACGTGATTACGGGAAAGCACCGGCAGATGGATGAGGTGCACAGCGGGGACAGCGTAATGTCGCAAAGCGATTTGCGGTTGCACTTCGGCGTCGGGCGCGCCGAGCGCGTGGACATGATTGAAGTCAAATGGCCTACCACCTGGAAGATTGAGCGGTTCCCCAATATCGCTGCCAACCAGATTATTACCATTAAGGAAGGCGCCGGCATAATCAAAAAAGAAAAAGGCAACGCATAGCGCTGCCAGTCACTTATACTGCCAGGCGGCAGTATTGTCGCCGGCTGGGGCATGGCTGGCGATGTAACGCGCCATCCATTCCACCAGCGTCGCCTGGTTTACCGGCTCCCAGCCGTGTCCCTTTTCCGGACGGCCAAATCCGAACGTTCCGGCGTCATGCGGACTCGTAGTATGGCTGAGCATATTCTGCAGATCGTAAACCGCCAGGTTGAGATAGTAACTGTCCATATCGCCCACGTAGATGTGCAGCTTCCCCTTAAGCTCCGGGCCTAGCGTTGACCAGTTCTGCTGAAGGTAATACGCCAGATCGTAGCCGTGATCGCGCATATAACTGGCTACGGCAGGATCGATTTGACCCGTGAGCTTGTTCCAGAGCGGCTTCGGGTACCCGTCCGCTCCAACCGGCCCGTAGACGGCTTCCCAAGCCTCGAATTGTTGCCCGGACCTTCCGTGACTGCCCAGCACGGCCTCGAGCTGGCTCATCTGTTGCATGGTCATTTCCACTTGACCGTTGGTATCACGCATCATCGGTCGCGGCACCTGAATCCAGCGGTGGCCCGGCGCAAAAAACGCGTTTGGGTCAGAGTAGATATTCACAAGCTGGTAGTGCTCGAAATCCACAGGGTCCGGATAAAGCGTCCAAGTGCCTCCGAAGAAGCCGGGATGTTTCACCTGCAGCGCCAGCGACTCCCACCCCCCCGTTGAGCCGCCCGTCAACACGCGAGCGTAAGATTGCCGGATAATTCGGAAGTGCGTTTCAACGTAGGGAATCAGCTCTTTCATAATGGCATCGCCATACGGGCCGTTGTTCGCGGAATTGACGGCATATGAGTCGTCAAAATAGGGCGTGGGGTGCTGAAACGTCACAGCGATCATGCGCGGAAAATGGTCTGAGGTCCAGGCTTTCGAAAAGTCGTATCCTGTCTCGATGTTATAGCTCTTAAGCAAGCGTTGGGACCGCGCGGAGACGGGTTGTTCATGGGTCGCGAAGCCGAAGGGCGGCCGAAGGCTGAAGTGACCCTGTTCGTAAATGACGGGATAACGAACGCCGGGATGCAAGTCGTATCCCTTAGGCAAGAGAACGACCGCCCCGAGAAAAACAGGCTGTCCCCAGAATTTCGAAAGAATCGCGCTCTGAATCTTGATCCGCTTCACCCAGCGGGTGTCGGGAGGAATCTTGACGGGAGGGATCACGCGGCTCACGCTCAGCTTCACATCGTAGCCCCTGCTAGGATCAATGTGGATCTTCTCAACCCTGCTATAAAGATTTCCGGGTGAGCCGTTGAATTGCTGGCCCTCCCAGTGATCCAGATGCACCCAGACGGTGTGACCGTCCGAGCGGCGACATTCGGAATAAATGTTCAGAAGAGCCTGCACGTAGTAGTCGCCGGGGGGGATACCGCTGAGGCTGCGCACCGGATAACCCAGCGTGCGGCTATCGACCGTGGCAATTTCACCGGGCTTCAGTTGGTTGACGTCTGCGCCGAAGAAAGGCGGAGAATCGCCCCAGAAGCCAACCTGGAACCGCGGCTCGGGATAATTGTCCGGCGTAATCATCACAAACACGCGGCCCGTAACTGGCTGTGAGTGCGCGGAAGCCGGAAATGAAACCTCGAACCGCAGATCGGACGTCGCGGGTGCTGGCCCAGCGCAACTCGCCGTTGCAAACAACAAGAAGCAGACGAGCGTCAGGAGATTCGATGTTTGCGGATGGCGGGCGGGAAGAGCCGTTTGCATTTTTCCTCCGGAAAACTGTTCACGATACGGCTAAACAGGCTGCGGAAAAACTCCCCTGAGAGCCCCAAATGGCGCTCGTCAAGATTTGTAAGTTATTGATTCTCCGTTCGAGCAACCGCCATTTTCGGCCGATTTTGACTCCGAAAAGCCGTTTTTCCGCAACCTGTAAAGCCGCGCCTGAGCGGCCAAGTACGCACGTCTCAGTACGCTTGCCTCAAACTAGCCGCACAGTGTAGCATAGTGCCCGCCCCTAAAGCCGGGTTTGGGCGAAATCGTGTCCTAAAAGGAAAATCAATGAGCGGATCAATAGGAGTAATGCTGATTGTAGTTGGCGGGTTCATGCAGGGCACCTACTTTCTGGGACTGAAGTGGACGAAACCGTGGAGATGGGAGAACATCTGGCTGATCTATGCCCTGGTGGCGCTCGTGATTTTACCGTTTGTTCTCGCGATACTGACGGTGCCGCAATTCGGCACAGCATTTTCGCTGGCCCCTTCGGGAGCGCTGGCGAAGGTTTTCCTTTACGGAGTGGGTTGGGGCGTGGGCTCGGTGCTCTCCGGGCTCGGTGTGGACCGGGTGGGTTTAGCGATGGGAGTGTCCGTGCTGATCGGCATCACCGCCGCGCTGGGGTCTTTGATCCCGTTGGTTGCGGAGACGCCGGAGTTGGTCTGGAAGGCGAAGGGCTTAATGGTGATTCTGTCGGTGATCGTTCTCCTTGCCGGCGTAGCACTCGTGGCCGTCGCGGGCAGAAAGAGGGATGCGTCGAGCCTGGCGACGGGAGAATCGGGACAGAAAGGCAGTTTCAAAGCGGGTCTGCTCATCTGCATTTTCAGTGGCATTTTCTCCTGCATGTTGAATCTGGCCTTCAGCTTCAGCAAGCCAGTGGCGCAAGCGGCGGCGCTTGCGGGGGCGAAGCCAGAAAATGCCCAGTACTTTGTGTGGATGATTGCGCTGGGCGGCGGCTTTATTGCCAACCTTCTTTATACGTGTTTCTTGCTCCGGCGGAACAGGAGCTGGGGGAATTTTGTGATGCCGAAGTCCGGACTTCTGGCCTTGCTGGGCTTTGGCATGGGGCTGCTTTGGTATGCAGGCGTCATCTTCTATGGGCGCGGCGCCGGCATCATGGGAGAACTTGGAACGGTAGCCGGCTGGCCGGTTTTTATGGCGACGATGATCGTCTTCTCCACCATTTGGGGCTTTGTGATGGGCGAATGGAAGGGATCCAGCTCTGAGGCTAAATGGTATATGTTAGCGGGACTCATCATCTTGATTGTGGCGTCAGGGATTTCAGCCGTGGCGAACCAGATGTGAGAGGCAGCAACAAGTGATGAGTGGCGAGTAATGGGTAAAGACCAGGCAGCGCGGTATGGTCGAGCCACCGCCAAACCAGACGGAAATCCTGCCCTCGCCCCTTTGGGGGAGAGGGCGGCGCACAGCGCCGGGTGAGGGGGTCTCCGTTCTCTATGGCGTGGGCGCTTCGTCCGGTATCAGGCGGGATTTCCTGAGATCGGCCCAGAATTCCGCCGGAATCGGATGGCTGAGCAGGCGCAGATTTTCTTCCAGCTCGGCAACGGAACGCGCT
>JASHOS010000095.1 GCA_030040995.1 Terriglobia bacterium
TCGAGTAAGCGCTCTCGATACCTTCGGAGTTCACCGCTGTCGTCACATAGTAGTATGTCTGCCCTGTGTCAACGGTTCCGTCCGTATAGGCCGTATTGGCGTCCAGAGACGGATTGACCTTCGCATAGGGTCCGCCTGAAGTGGTTCCCCGATAAACGTTGTACCCAATGATGCCGGTCGAAGTGCTCGCGGCCCAAGCGAGCGTCACCGAGGATGGATTCACGCCATCAGCGGAAAGCGAGGCAATGGCGGGCGAGTTAGCGGCGTTGCTTACAACCGAAAGGCTTCCTGTGGCGTTGCCAGTTGCGCTGGGGCTAAAGGTCACCTGCAAGCTATTCTCCTGCCCGGCGGCCAAGCTGTAGGGCAATGCCGGCCCGCTGACGCTAAAGCCCGCGCCGGTAATGGCGATGTTGGACATGGTGACGCTGGAATTGCCTGTATTAGTAATTACGACCGGAAGACTGCTGCTACCACTAATACTGACAGCGGCGAAGTTGAGGCTCGCAGGGGCGATGGCTAGTTGAAAAGTTGCTTGGGACGCCTGGCTGTTTGTTCCCGCCTCAGGTAAATCCGTAACTGCGCCACCCCCATGGCAGCCCGTCCACCCCACAAGACTTCCAAGAATGGCGAAGGCGGTCAGCAGAAACGCCGGATTATGCCTTAGCCAGATTGGTCGCAATCCCCTTTCCTGCATTGCCGTAACCGTCTTTCGGCGCCCTTCGGCAACCTTTCCCGCCTGCCTTCCAACTCCCCCCGCTCACCCCGCATTCGTTTACCACTCGGCCGCTCCTATTGGGTCTACTATCCTTACCTTATCGGCTTCCGTCAACCCCCACTTAATTTTTGGCGCAATGCCCCCTTCGCACCCTTTCTCTGCAGTTTCCGCTAAACGGCTTCCCGCGGGCTATAGCCGCTCGCCTTCGCCTCGCAGGGCTACTATTGTTTCGCGACGACAGGCTGCGCCCGGCGATTCTGCTGGTAACAGTCTTCCGTGGCGTCAGTGCAGAACAGGCGATCCTTACCGAAGGAAATCGTGTTGATGCGGTCTGGAGATATTCCCAGATTGACCAGGAAATTCTTCGCTGATTCCGCCCGCCGCTCTCCGAGTCCGAGGTTGTATTCTTCGCTTCCGCGCTGGTCACAAAAGCCACCAATCTGGATCTTCGCATCGGGATGGGACTTAAGGTAGGCTGCATCCTGCGTGAGGGCTTTCTGCGCTTCAGGGCGCAGATCGGCCTTGTTGAAGTCAAAAAATGCGTCCTGCAGGGCATTGGCGCCAGCGGAAGCGCCTGCAGCGCCCCCTCCGGGTCCGAGATTGGATTCTGAAACAGACGGCGGGGATGGAATCGCGGGTGTTACTGTAACACGGGCTGAGCATTCACCCGAACCGCCCGGCCCGGTCAGGCTCAGGGAGTAGGTTGTGGAAGCCGCCGGAGTAACGGACGTCGCGCCCTGAGCCTCCTGCTGGCCCAGATCGGGATTCAATACCACCCCGGTAGCATCCGACGAGGTCCAGTTAAGCGTGATAGCTTGGCCCAAAGTCACCGTGGCCGGTGATGGCGTCAGAGTACACGTCGGCGGTCCAGGTGTCGGCGGAGGAGTGGCTTCGGACGGAGGCGGCGCCGGAGTTGCGGCCACAGGAGTGTTCTTGTGGCAGGCCGCCGCCAAAAGAATCACTCCCACGAGACCGGATATTTCGAGCAGCCTGGCCGTTCTTTGCATTCCCATTCTTCCTTTCCTTTTGCCCCTCAAACAGCGCCGCAGAAGCTATGAATTATTCGAATCTGTCATACAGAGCGCACCGAAGCATCCCTGTGTTTGCTCTAGAGTCGAATTTAATGCCTCTACTTGTCAATTTTACACTGCCCGCAGGTCCTGCGCTTTCCGCTCGGAACCCCGCCAGATTGCGGAAATGAGTCACTCGCGCTACAGCGCATTCCGGAGCAAGCAGTGGCAGGGCGCTCTCTTTGCTCATCACTCGTGACCCTTCACTCTTCACTGCGGCGTCACCTTGATCATGACGACGCCATGGCGGGGAACTTCGGCAGAATAGCTGCCCTGGAGCGTGCCAAGATTCTTGTGTGCCCAGAGGTCGCGTACCTTCACCGGCCCCGATATTCCGAGGTCCTCGAAGCGTACACTCATTCTACCCGGCCCTTCGCCCCGGTTAAACAGCCCCACAGCCTGGCTCCCACCCGAGAGTTGCTTCACCCAGACTTCCAGCGGCCCTTCCTGTGAGATGCGGTGGGCCTCAATGCCTTTAGGGTCCTGGTCAACGGCAATTACATCCCGGTTAGTCAGAATGGCGAGTGTCTCCGGGCTCATTGCGGTCAAGTCGTTGCCGGCCAAAAGAGGAGCAGCGAGCATGCACCACAGGCTCATCTGGGTGCGGCCTTCCTCGTCATTCAAGCCCATTGTAAAGTGGTGTCCGCGCCGGCCTGGGAACGACATCGTATTGCCGATTTCGAGCATATCAGGATCGTTCCAGTGGCCCGGACCCGCAAACCGTTGAAGTCCGTTCTGTCCAAAGCCAATCTCGGCCATGCTCGTGTAAGACGTATTGATGTCGTCCGTGGTCCGCCACGAGTTGCCGCCGACCGACGCTCCCCAGCGCCAGACCTGCTCGAGGCCGTACTGGCAAAGGCTGAACAGAATGGGCCGGCCCGTACTCCGCAGGGCATCGCCCATCTTGCGGTACACCGCTTGCATTTGGCTGGGTTGGTAAACGTCTGCTGCGCTGCACCAGTCGTATTTCAGATAATCCACGCCCCAGGCAGCATAGGTCCGCGCGTCCTGCAATTCGTGCTCGTAACTGCCCGTATATCCGCCGCAAGTTTTCGGCCCCGGCGACGAATAAATCCCGAACTTAAGGCCCAGGCCGTGGACGTAATCGGCAAGCGCCTTCATATTCGGAAATTTCGAATTGGGCTGAATGTTGCCTTGCGCGTCCCGTCCTGCCTGCCAGCAATCGTCTACGTTGATATAGCGATAGCCCGCCGCCTTCATTCCGTTCGTTGCCATGGCGCGCGCCTGCGCCCGTACCACTTCGTCACTGACCCCGCAATGAAAGTGATTCCAGCTATTCCAGCCCATCTGCGGCGTTAGCGCCACACCGGCCACATTGGCTTGCTGGGCTCCGGCAATCGTCGCTGCAAAAAGCACTGTCATCGCTATCGAGAAGGCGCGAAGGCAATTTACTCGTGCTCCGGTTATCGTCATTATTTTCACTCCTGGTTTAGGATCGTAGCGCAGACCGCCGTGTTTGCGGTCTGCGGCTTTTCGCTCGCCCGACGGGCAAGGGGAGCGAGTGGTTGAGGACTGTCGAGCTACGGCGCCCGCCGTGCCCTTCGCTCAACGAAAGCCCCGCCGCAGCAGGACTAGCGATGGTATCAAAACTATAGACGGAGTCAATCCCCTAGCGATTTGATCTTGCGGACCTCGTTCCGATCATCGCATCCCGAACCCCGCCGCTTGTCTGCGGCCGCGATCAATTGATCGCAGCAATCCAAAATCTAAAATCGCATGCTATCTTGCTCCAAAGATGGCGGTCCCTACCCGGATCATGGTGGCTCCCTCTTCGATGGCGGCCTCGAAGTCGTGGCTCATTCCCATAGACAGCTCCGTCACCCTCGGCGCATTGAGGGCGGCGAATATGCCGGCAAGCTGGCGTAACCGGCTGAAATACGGGCGTGCGTCCTGAGGATTTTCACAAAAAGGTGGGATGGCCATTAGACCTCCTATCTCAAGGCTGCGGAGTTGGCTCACTTCGGCTGCCAACCCGGCAAGGTCACTCTCGCCGACCCCGGACTTGCTTTCCTCCCCGCCCAGGTTCACCTGCAGTAATACGCGAAGCGGCCTGGCCCTCCCTGCAACAGCTTGATCTAACCTCCGAGCCAAGTGAACAGAATCGACAGAATGTATCCAGTGGAATAGTTCCCGAGCCAGCTTTGCTTTGTTGCTTTGCAGGTGGCCAATCAGGTGCCAGGTGATGTCGAGGTCTGCCAAGGCGGGCTGCTTGGAGACCGCTTCTTGTACGCGGTTCTCACCAAATTCGCGCAATCCGGCTTCATAGGCCTCACGAATGCGCTCCGCCTGAACGGTTTTCGAAACCGCAATCAGCTTCACCTCATCCACGCGGCGTCCCGCGCGCCGACAAGCTGCGTCCATCCGCTCTCTGACCCGCTCGATATTTTCCCGGATTCCCATCAGCCTGGTCTCTTTCACCCAAACACCTTGAGTAGCGTCGCCTCACCATTCGGCGTATTGTAACACCCGTCCGAGTAGTGAAATGTCAAGTCCCGGTGTTACTCTTCCAGGGCTCCGCCAAAGTCCCGGTTCGCATGCCGTCCCGCCCGCGGTCCATCCCTCTCCCCTCGGGAGAGGGATGGAAACCAAAACCGCAGCCCTCTCCCAGGGAGGGGACGACTGTGGCTGTAGTTACGCATGCGACTAATATCGCATCTTTTAATAATTG